>JAOUGT010000195.1 GCA_029865485.1 Nitrospira sp. | reverse complement strand
TTTGGCCTTCGCGTAATCTTGGACAGCATGAGGAGGCACGAACGTGAACACCCGTCATCCCTCGTCCAAAACCCGTATCAAATCACGTGGGCTGCCACCCGGTCTCGGCTATCTTGGACAGCAATGTGTGAATTTAGAAAATACTGCCCACCAATGGCTGGTTCGCTAGCGGGAAAAAGAGAGAATGGGACAGGTCGTTTTGGGAAGAGCGCATGACCTGAGTGCGTATGCACACAGAGTTGGGTGGGCAGAAGGACCAATGATACTAACTCGTTGGTTTTTCTGGCCTGCGCTTCAATCACATCCACCTTGCCGTATGCTTTCCCTCTTCACTTGCGCATATGAAATGTCCGGCTATACTTTCCAAATGCGTTCCTCCAAATACATTCTCTGGCAAGACGACAACGGCTGGCGCGGCTACCTGGAAGGCCACCCTGAATACGAGGTCCAAGGTGAGTCATTTGAGGAGCTACAGGTGAAGCTGTGGCAGCTGCACCAAGAGCTCACCGGCCAGCATCACGAATCAGAACTAAACCAGGACCAGGACCACTATCAGCCGTCCGATCCACAAGGTCCCCATCGGGCCCATAGTCACACACCTACCTTGCCTCGCCCCATGTCGCGCGCGCAGAGCAAGCGCCGCGCACGAGTTGAAGAGCTCATGTTTGCGATGATCAGCAACCGCTGAGGACCACTGACTTCGATGTTCCCGATCTTCTAGCCATGCCTCATATTGCGCGTAGTACAAGCCCGCACAAGCCAGGAATCGACCGTGGACTCGTGCTCGGAAATGAATCTTCAGCCTCATGATCCGCTCATTCTGCAACACATGTTCATTGTCTCGAATGGGGTAAGTCATGCACACGATCAAATGTTTCTACCTGGATGAGGAAAAGCAGTGGCTAGGCTATCTGCCTAACTTTCCTGAGCACTGGGCGCATGGAGAGACGATTGAAGCCCTCCAGGCCAACCTCTATCGCCTCAACTTTGACCTGACACTCATGGAAGCCCTGCGAAAGGTCGGGGAACTGAGTTTCCCATAGGCCTGCCAGGAATGTCCTCCACGGCATTCGACCACCCCGGCTCCCGACATATCGTCTCGTAAGATTCATTACTCCCTCATCACACCCAGTGTGCGCCCAAGGCCCCTGTAAGAATTGTTCGAGACAATCGACTAATCGGAGTGAACAGCCTAACAGCTGTTGTTGACTTCAGCGTTGGTATCCGCACCACATGTCCGGATTGACCTCGTCACCGGAGATTGGTACATAGAGCGAGCTCCATATCATCATAATAAAACGACTGTGAGACCGGCCATGCCCATTGATGAAATTACACAGAAAGTCAGCGAACGCTATGCGAAAGCCGCCAATACCGGCGAGCAAATGTGCTGTCCGACCAACTACGATATGGGACACCTCAAGACCTTCATTCCCGAGGAAGTGCTGAAGATCTCCTATGGCTGCGGCACCCCGGCTGGACTCAAGACCGTGCGTGCCGGTGAGACGGTGTTGGATATCGGGTCGGGGGGCGGCATCGATTGCTTTGAAGCCTCTCGACTGGTGGGTCCCACCGGGCAAGTGATCGGGATCGACATGACCGACACGATGTTGGAGATCGCCAGGAAGAACGCCTCGGTCGTGGCTGCGAACCTTGGTTATTCCACATCGAACGTGGAGTTTCGAAAGGGCCTGGCCGATGCCATGCCGGTCGAGGACGGCACGATCGATCTCATCATCTCGAATTGCGTGATCAACCTGGCCCCGGACAAGCGGATGGTGTTTCGCGAAATGTATCGGGTCGCCAAACCTGGCGGGCGGTTTACGATCTCCGATATTGTGTCGGATCAAACCGTCCCGCAGTACCTAGTCCACGACACCCAGAAATGGGGCGATTGTCTATCCGGCGCCTTGACCCTCATGGACTATATGAACGGCATAACAGAGGCTGGATTTCTCGGCATCCATCTCATCAAGTCTTCGCCTTGGCGCGTGATCGACGGCATCCATTTCTTCTCCGTGACGTTAACGGGCTACAAGCTGCCTCCGGCACCAGCCGGCTCTGCAGTCCGATACGCCACCCTTCGGGGCCCCTTCAGCCGGCTTGTGGATGAGCGAGGCACGACCTACCAGCGTGGCATTCCACAATCGATCACCGCAGAGGAGGCACGGTTGCTGAGCATGCCCCCCTTCACCGACCACTTCTTGCTGACGACCGAGCCGGTCCGACTGAACGACCACGATCCACGCTGGAGCGCCATTCTCTCCGCCGATACTCCCTGTTCCTGGCAAGGCCATTATGCGTTGCTGGCCGGTCCGTTCGTCGAAGCGGCTGATGACGATCACCATGTATATCGCCGAGGAGAACCGCTGGAGATTTGCTCCAAGACAGTGGCGGTTCTTGAAACGAATGGCTATCAGCCTCATTTTGTCATTTTGAACCGAGCCGGCGAACAGGTGAACGGCGGAGCCGTGAGCTGCTCACCAGACGGAGGCTGCTGCTAGCTGAAATCCCCGTCGGAAGAGGATGTCCTCACTCCGCGTGAATGCGCAGCAGTGCTGAAGGCTCTGGCGGATGAAACCAGGCTGCGCATCCTCGAGTCACTGCTGGCTGAGGAGAAATGCGTTTCGGACCTGGTGCGGGAATTGGGTTGCACCCAACCACACGTGTCACACCATCTCCGCATTCTACGGGAGTCCGGTATCGTGGAAGGCCTGCGGGAAGGGAAGTAGGTGTGCTATCGCATTTCGCCGATCATCCAGCCTGCGCTGGCCCATCACGAAGGGAAGGCCCTCAACTTTCGGTGCTGTGAGTTGCGATTCCCCGAATCCATAATGACCACAGCCAAAGCTCGCGCACTGCCTATGGTCGATGCCTGATCCACCTTTCACAATGATACGAGCATACCCATGCCGCTGACTCTGCTGGGACGACAGAACTCTCTCGCCTCCCCTTCCGAGCAACTCAAAATATTGGAACAATCCGGTTCCTACCTCTCCTTTGATGCTCAGCTGGATCGAGCCGGCTTGGCTCCTCTGCACGCCGCAGGAATCACGGTCTTCCAAATCAATGTCGGGAAGCTCTGCAACCAGACTTGTCGCCATTGCCATGTTGATGCTGGCCCAGATCGCTCTGAAACTATGTCCTTGGAAACAGCAGAGCACTGCATAACGGCTCTGGCCAAGACGGATATTCCCACCGTCGATATCACCGGTGGGGCACCGGAACTCAATCCTCATTTTCGTTGGCTCGTCGAACAATCTCGCCGGCTTGGTCGGCAGGTCATGGACCGCTGCAATCTGTCAGTGTTGCTGCTGCCGTCGCAGACTGACCTCGCTGAATTTCTCGCTCGCCATCAGGTTGAGATCATCGCCTCGCTGCCGTCATACCGGGCGAGCCAGACTGATGCCCAACGAGGTGATGGCATCTTTGAGAAATCCTTGGAGGCGCTTCGGCTCTTGAACCGGCTGGGATATGGACGACCGAACAGTGGCTTGACCTTGAACCTGGTCTACAATCCAGTCGGCGCGTTTCTCCCTCCGAAACAGGAGGCGATCGAAGCCCAATTCAAGAAGGAATTACGCACCAAGTACGGCATTGAGTTCAACCGGCTCTATACCATCACCAATATGCCCATCAGCAGGTTCCTGGAGTTCCTCATCGAAAGCGGCAACTATGAGCAGTATATGACGCGCCTGGCCAACGCGTTCAATCCCAGTACCGCCGCCGGTGTCATGTGTCGCCATACCCTGTCCGTCGGCTGGGACGGCAGGTTATACGACTGTGATTTCAATCAGATGCTGGACCTCCCGATCGACCATGGAGCGCCTTCACATATCCGAGATTTCGACTCAGCACAGCTTCATCGACGCCAAATTGTGACGCGTAACCATTGTTATGGATGCACGGCCGGCTCCGGGTCCTCTTGCGGCGGCTCCATAGCCTAACCGAGGTTTCGATGGACCTTCCCCTCCTGACACTTCTACTGGTCCTCGCCCTGGCCTTCGCCAATGGGACCAATGACGTATCGAAAGCCATCGCCACGCTGGTCGGAAGCGGGGTGACGAACTCTCGAAAGGCAATCGCCTGGGGAACCTTCTGGACGATGGTGGGAGCGGCCGCTTCGGCCTTTGTCGCAACGGCGATGGTCAAGACCTTCAGCACCGGCTTGATCCGTCCCGACGAAACTGTTCCCCCTGCACTGGCTCCAGGCGTCCTGAGCGGTACCGTGCTCTGGGTGCTTTTGGCCTCGAGGGTCGGACTCCCTGTCTCCACGACGCATGCATTGACCGGTTCACTTGTCGGGGCAGGCTTGCTCGCTTATGGTCGCGAGGGTCTGGTCTGGGAAACTGTCTTGAACAAGATCGTGCTCCCGTTGTTATTGAGCCCCTTCCTTTCGCTCGGCGTTGCGTGCTTTCTTCACCCCCTTCTGCGACTGATAGCGAATCGATGGGAAGGCCTCTGTGTCTGTGTGATGCCACACCATCGCGCACTGGTGACGATCGATGGACAGGGCTATACCCGCACCCTGTATCAAGTAAGTGGCCCGGGTATCCCGGTCGTCTCTGTCCCCTCTCAGTGCGATCGTGCCGGTCTATCCGGCCCGGCCTTCGGCGTGGATTCCATCCACTGGCTATCGAGCGGGCTTACGTCTCTGGCGCGAGGCACCAACGATGCACCGAAGATCGCGGCGATGCTGCTCCTAGGCAGCCTCCACGCTATGTGGCCCAGTCCGACCCTGCAGATGCTGGCCTTTGCGGGAGTAGCGGCTGCTATGGGTGCAGGAAGTTACTGTGGCGGCCAGCGCGTAACGGAAGTGCTCGCGGAACGAGTGACGACGATGAATCATGTGGAAGGATTATCGGCCAATCTGACGACATCCTCGCTCGTACTTCTTTCAGGATCGCTGGGCTTGCCGGTCTCAACCACTCACCTCTGCGGTTCGGCCATCATCGGGATTGGTCTCCTACGAGGGAAGGCCTCCGTCCACTGGGCAACGGTGCGAGACATGGTGCTCGCCTGGATCGTGACCGCTCCAGTTTCGGCCACCCTTGCCTGCCTGGCCTACTTTCTCTTTTCCAGGACACTGTAGAGCTTGTCACCATGGCCACACTCTGCTAAGGTGCATCTCCGTTTACCAATCACCTATTGGACAGGACACATCACTGAATGGTCTGGGACCCAAAAGATCCGTGGGGCAAAAAGCCCGACCCACTTGAGGACGCACTCAAGCAGGCGCAGTCTCAACTGAAAGATCTCTTTCCTCCCGGCGGCCTCAAAAACCTGCTGCCTTCCGGTGGAGTCTGGAACATTGTCATCGCCGCCGCGTTGCTGTTCATCGCCTGGCAATCCGTGTTCATCGTCGCTCCGGATGAAGAAGGGGTGGTCAAACGGTTCGGCGTCCCCGTGCGTGCGGTGGAACCAGGGCCTCACTTCAAGATTCCGATTGTCGAAACCGTTCTCCAGCCCAAAGTGGCCAAACTCTTTCGCGTGGAAGTCGGATTCCGGACCAACCCGCAAGGCCGTCAACAGATGGTGCCCCAAGAGGCCTTGATGCTGACCGGGGATATGAACATTCTCGCGATCGAGTTTATCGTGCAGTATAAGATTAAAGAAGCTCGCAACTTTCTGTTCAACGTCGCCGATATTCATGAAACCATCGGCAAGGCTGCCGAGGCCTCCATGCGGGAAGTGGTCGGCAAGAGCAAGATCGACGAAGCGTTGACCACCGGGAAAGCCGTGATTCAACAGGACACCCTGACGCTCCTGCAAACAATCCTCGACCAGTACCAGGCCGGCGTCCAGATTGCCGCGGTCCAACTCCAGGACGTCGATCCGCCCGAAGCGGTGGCGGCGGCCTTCAAAGACGTCACCAATGCCAAGGAAGACCGCGAGAAGCTCATTAACCAGGCCCAGGGGTACCGGAATGACATCATTCCGAGAGCCAAGGGTGAGGCGGCCGAGCTCGTCAACCGGGCCAGAGGCTTCGCGCAGGCGCGGCTCAATCGGGCCCAGGGCGAGGCAAACAGATTCCTCGCCACCTTGAAAGAGTACAACCAAGCGAAGGACGTCATCAGCAAGCGCATTTACATCGAGACCATGGAAGAAATCCTGCCGAACATGGAGAAAATCATCATCGATGGGAAAGGTGGCGAGCGGGTGTTGCCGTATCTCCCGCTGGACCGCCTCTCCAAACCAAAGGCCATGACCGGATCCAAGACCACCCCTCAACTTGAAGCAGAGGAGCCGCGACCAGATCAGTCTCCCACCCTGAAACCGAGAGGGACCCGATCATGAGCAAACAGGGACTGGTGATGATCCTGCTCGCCGTCATCGTGGGGTTGTTTATTCTGGGGGCCTCTCCACTCTTCGTCGTCGACGTGATCCAAACAGCGATCGTCGTGCAACTCGG
>JAOUGT010000193.1 GCA_029865485.1 Nitrospira sp. | reverse complement strand
AATCGCTTTTTGAAGTCGATACCGGGTCCCGAGATCAAGCGACAGAAGCCGCTTCGTGCTTGGTGAAGCTTGAACCCATCTTGGCGAAACAGCTGACGGAACAGGGAAGCCTGACGCTCTTTACCGATGTCGAGATGCCACTCATCCCGGTTTTGTCAGAAATTGAACGGAACGGGTTCTTGCTTGATGTCGAAGCACTACACACCTTGGGCAAGGAGCTTGAGCGGGAACTCGACCGCATGATGGAAACGATCGCCGGGCTAGCCGGGGGCGAGTTCAATATCAATTCGCCGAAACAGCTGGCGACCGTCCTGTTCGAGAAGCTTGGGTTAAAACCGCTGCGAAAAACCAAGACAGGGTATTCCACCGATGAAGATACCCTGACACAACTGGCATCGCAGCATGACCTGCCCGCACAGATTCTGAACTACCGCAGCCTCAGCAAACTCAAGTCAACCTACGTGGACGCATTGCCAGAACTCGTCAGGCCAGAGACGAAGCGGCTCCACACCTCGCTGAATCAGACCGTTGCCGCGACGGGACGCCTCTCATCGACTGATCCGAATCTGCAAAACATCCCCGTCAAAGGCGACTATGGTCTCCGCATTCGTGAAGCATTCATTGTTCCAAAAGGTCATGAACTGCTCTGCGCCGACTACAGTCAGATCGAACCGCGCATCCTCGCCCATCTGTCACAAGATCCCAGACTGCTCTCAGTCTTTGCCAAGGAAGAAGACATCCACATGGCCACGGCCATGGAAATCTTTGGTTTACCTTCCAGCCAAATCACCAGAGACATGCGCCGTGCGGCCAAGACCGTCGTCTTCGGAATCGTCTACGGCATCAGTCCATTCGGGCTGTCGCACAATCTCGGAGTCTCGCAGGCCGAGTCAAAGAAATACATCGACACCTTCTTCGAGCGATTCGCGGCGGTCCGGGCCCTCATGGATCGAAACATTGCCGAAGGGCGAGAGAAGGGTTACACCACAACGATCCTCGGGCGCCGCCGACCAATTCCTGAGCTGCAGAGCGGCGACCCCACACAACGAGGCTTCGGTGAGCGCATGGCAGTGAACAGCCCCATCCAAGGTTCTGCAGCAGACCTGATTAAAGTCGCCATGATCAACGTACACAAGACACTCCATAAAGAACTTCCGCATGTAAAAATGATCCTCCAAGTCCACGACGAGTTGATTTTTGAAGTACCAGATCACGATCTGGTAGAAGCCAAGAGACTGGTGAAGAGCGAGATGGAAGGAGTCGGCAAACAGTTGGGTCTCTCAGTCCCACTCAAAGTCGACCTCGGTGTTGGCAAGAACTGGCGCGTGGCGCATCCGTAGCGACAGAGCACACCCTCGCTTGGTAGGCAGCCCTGCAACATTTAACCCGCTGACTCTTAATCAGCGGGCGGATAGCAGGATTATACAGCCAGAGACTCCGCCGAGTACGCGGACACTATTATCCCGGATTCCGCAGTAGAGAGATGCTTACGGGGAGGCTCTTGGCGTGTGAGGTGACGGGTAGCTTGTCGGCACCGGGACATTCGCGACGTGCACAGCGGGCTGATTCGGCTCATTCGCGTCGGCGAGCTCCCACTCCAACTGCGCCGCAATCGGGAGCCCCTCGGCGAGTGTGTGAAGACGTTGGAGAAACTCCGAGCGCTCCTCCGGGGGGACGGCGAATCGGACGCGCAGCCGTCGTGCATCGGGGATCAGATCGGCCCCGACGAGAAAGACCCGATCCCGCACCGCCCGCAGTCGCCGTTCAAACCAACACGAGGGGAGGACGGTCTCCCGAAATCCCATCAACAGATTGTAGAGCACGCAGCCGGTCCGGAAGGCGGCATCGGTCGCGTCGAAGGACTGGAGACAGAAGGTGTCCAGGCTCAGGTCTTCCTTGAGTTCCTTGATGCGGTTCTCACAGTCGGCCCGGCCCGCATACATCCGGGTGACCAATTCGGCGGCAAAGGGCACGGTGGTGACGAAGACGCGGTACGTGTAGCCGGGACACTCGATCAGCCGCCGCCCACTGGCCGTGGGCCGCTCCGTCAGAGTCTGACGTAGACAGACAAACCGGCGAGTCTGGCCCCGCCAGGCCGGGAGCGTCGCCATCACGTCCGCGACCGCGATGCCTCGCGTGACGGGCTGCCAGTCCGCTTCGGGAATGCGGTGGATGACCAGCTTCCGCACCAGCGGAGTCAGCCGGGCCACGATGATGTACGGGAGCTCGTGCGCTTCCAAGGCAGTGAAAAACGCCGTCACACAGAAGCCGGCATCGGCACGCACCAGTCCAATTCGATGCCCCGCCGGCAACATGGTCAGCGCTTGTGTGAGAAACTCGCGCACGCCGTTGGCCGTCCCCGCATGGCCTGCCCGCAAGGTGGCCCATAAGAGTCGCCGGCGTTCGCTCAGCCAGGCCACCAGCGGATGATGAGAAGGCCGTCCGTGTTTGATCGGATTGTGTCCGATGAGACTCCCCTCGTGTTCGCCATAGCGACAGAACACGGTGGAATCCAGATCCAGGGTATGGCCCAACAGCGTTGGCCGCAGACTCCCCAATGACAGCCGCATCAGGGCCTCCGACACGTCGGTTGTGTGGCGATAGCTGAACCGCCCGAAGAATCGCCGCACCGTATCGGGCGAGGGAAACCGCGGCAGCCCCAGCAGTCGGGGCAGCAGTGGATCGCGCCGATACCGGGTCAGATGTTCAAACCGTTCGGCACCCAGCGCCAATCCATACCACCAGGCCAGCAGGACGTCCACGGCGGGAATCTGATTGTTGGACGTCTTCGCAAAGGTGACGAGGAGTGGGACAAGCGCCGCACGCAACCCGATCAGCTCGAAGTATAGTCGCAGCAGGATGGCTCCGGCCCAGACGGTGATCGGATGGTCCGTAAACGCAAACCGGAGCTTGGGGTAGAGCGGTGAGGCCGGAGCTGGACGAACGCGCATGCCAACCTCCTGTGTTGCCAAGAGAATATGGCCGCCGATTCTACCTTAATTCCAAATCAACTGCGGAATCCGGGCTCAATCGACTGCCACGTGAGATGACGAGGCTTTGCCACATGGGGACAGCGGTACCGTTGACAGTGGGGGAAAGGTCGGCTCCCGTGATGGCAATGACGGCATCTCGGTCAAACTCGAGTTCCGGCCCTTTCAGGGTGAGTTCGAGCATTGCCGCTTGGTCTTGGTTTCCCACCAGTCGATTCGCAACGATCGCGGAGAAGGAATCCATTGCTCCTGAAACAGACACACCGTAGTGTTGCTGGCCGTAGCGTCCCAAGTCTTGGACGGTGGTCAGCCATCCACCCTTGAGCACATGGATCTGCACTGGTTGGCGTTTCATCATGGCTGAAGCGGCTTCGCAATGCGAACACCGGCCGATTCAATCTCCTGTCGAATAAGCTGAAGGAACTCAACTGCCTGTGGAGTGTCGATGTGAACGCAGAGGGTGTCGGTCTGGATCGGAACTCGCCGCCCATCCATGCTGGTGACAGAGCCGTTGAGGATCTCGCGCAATTGCCGACGGACTTGTTCGTCTGTCTGTAACAGCGCATGAGGGTGCGAGCGGGGGACCAAGGTGCCATCGGATGTGTAGGCGCGGTCGGCAAATGCCTCCTGCACCACGGTCAGCCCAGCGGCTCTGCCGCTCTTTACAAGCTCCGAGCCGGCGAGGGCGAACAGGAGCAGGTGAGCATCACATGATCGAATGGCTTGTGTGACGGCATCGGCCACTGCCCGATCACGTGATGCCAGGTTATAGAGCGCACCATGAAGCTTCACGTGGTTGAGTGTCAGCTGCTCCGAGGCCAGTACCTCGGCCAGAGTTTTCAGCTGTATGGACAGAAGTGATTCAACATCCTCCGTAGAGGTCTGACGCTCCCGTCGCCCGAAGTCTTGCGCATCGGGAAAACCAGGATGAGCCCCGATCGCGACACCGTGCTGTGAGGCTAGCCTTGCCGTGCGGCGCATGAGATCGGGATTCCCCGCATGGGCTCCACAGGCGATATTCACCGATGTGATCAGCGGCATGAGGTGCACTTCCTGAGCTAGCAGCTCAGGGGTCTCGTACTCACCCATGTCGCTATTCAAATCAATGGTCGTCATGCTGGTTCTGACGGCTCAGCCGGTCAAATTCATCTCGCTCAATCGATGTGAATCGTACCAGGTCTCCTGGCTTCAGTAGAGATGGCGTTGAGGCGCTCTTGCGGTACAGTGGGATGGGTGTTCGTCCGATCAATTGCCATCCGCCGGGTGACGCGATGGGGTAAATCCCAGTTTGGCGATCCGCGATGCCGACCGATCCTGACGGGACGGTTGTTCGTGGAGTTGATCGGCGAGGCATGGCCAACCGTTCAGGGACGAGTCCCAGATAGGGAAAGCCTGGGCTGAATCCGAGCATGTAGACGCGATAGGGCATTGAGGCATGCAATGCGATCGCTTCAGCCGGTTCCAGACCGGCGGAGGTCGCAACCTCTTCCAAGTCCGGTCCCCATTCGCCGCCGTACAAGACGGGAATTTCGTGGAGGATGCCTTGCCATTCATCCTGGCCGGATGTTGGTCTGGGCAAGGCTTTTAGTTTCTTGGTCAACAGAGTTGAGCTCCACTGAAGTGGATCGAAATGGATGGTGACTGAGCGATAGGTGGGGACGACGTCGTAGATGCCTCGCCAACCTTGATCGACGATGGTCGTTGCAAATGCCACGACACGGGAGTTGATGTTCGCATCGATCTCGTTCCCGAATTCGATCGTGAGAGCGGAGTCGCCGAGTGGCAGGATGCGAAAGGTTCCTTTCTTTGAATGATCTGGGCACCTGACATGAGATCGAGAAGGCATTGGGTTCAGATGAAGCGCATTAACGAGTCTTGACCGTCGAGAGAATTGATTGGGCTGCTGCAATGCCGGAAAGGGCTGCCCCTTCCATGAAGCCCTGCCATTCGTAGAATGAGTTTGCCTGTTCGCCGGCGAACAAGAGATTGCCGACAGGGATGCCTTCCAAGCCGGCCAATGTGGTGAACTGGCCTGGTCGGTAGCAGGTGTAGCTGCCGAGCATGAGCGGATTCGACGGCCAATGTTCAAGATGAACCAGATATTGTCCATCCGTTCGTATTGCGGCTCCTGGTGTGCCCGGATAGACAAGGTTCAAATCTTGTAAAAACTTGTGAGCTTCTGTCTGGACGGCATTGGGATGTAGTTGGGCGCCTCGTCGTCCGCTCGAGTAGTCAGTGAGAATGCCCCTGTCCTTTGACCCCAAGGTCGGGTTAGTTTCCCATGTCGTTTGAACGTTTTGGAGATCGGCATAAGCGGTTCCGTTCCCGCCGAGTGTTTTCCACGGTCTGCTTGAGAAGCCGATCATCATCTTGGCATTAGTGCCGTATCCGAGTTCGCGAATCACTGTAAGTTGATTGGCGGGGATAGCAAGATCGGCATCAAGTGCAATGCCACGGAGGATCGTGAAGGGAATGGCGAGTACGACAAGGTCATGCTTGATAGAGGGGGCCTGTTGGAAACTCAGGTCAATTCGCCCATCGCTTGATTTGCTGACTGCGGTGAGACTCCGGCCATAGGTGATTTGTCCAAACAGATCATTGGTCAGTCCTTCGATGATCCGATCATTGCCGTCAACCAGATGATACCGTTCGTCACTGAAGATGCCGAAGGGAGTGAATTTTGAGCGACGGTCCGCATGAATGAACAACAGAAATCCGAGACAACTTTGTTCCTCCGCGTTGAGTCCATACTCAGCTTCATAGGCGGCAATGATTGCAGCCTTTGCAAGAGGTCCCGCCGGGATGCCTGCTCCATTCTGACCCTCCAGATAGGCTCGTAAGCTGATGTGGTCCAGGGCCGCATCGTCCGCTGTGTGGGAGGTGGCCGTCACTTCTTGCGACAGACGGTTCAGATCGATCCGCATCACCGAGATGAACTCACGAAATTCCGCGACGACCGCTGCTTCGGAGTAGCGGTGCCCATTGAAGTGGTAAAATATCTCTCCCGCCTCCTTGTTGACATCTTCCAGCCTCAGGCGGAATCGCTTGGCATAGCCCAGCATGGTTTTGTGCAAATTATCGATAAGCTCGCCGCCACGTTCTGCGACTTGACCAGGAAAGCGGTCTCGTAATGACCAGCAGCGGCCACCGGTTCGATTTGCCGCTTCGTAGATGGTGGCTCGAATGCCTCGGCTCTTGAGTGTGTCGGCACAAGCTAATCCGGCCAGCCCTGCGCCGACAATACCCACGGAGAGTGAGGACGTCGATGGTTTGGCGGCGGTCGCACGCTGCGGAATGCCGGTCATCGTGGTCATGGCCACCGTGGTGCCCAGCGCTCCTGCCTTGAGTAGAAAATGACGACGTGATATCGGCTGAGAGGTTCCCTTTGAACTCAACGCACGGAGGGCTCCAAGTGCATCCTCAGCCGAATAGTGCCGGCGTTCAGCCAGCAATGCGGCTGTCATCACGCG
>JAOUGT010000022.1 GCA_029865485.1 Nitrospira sp. | reverse complement strand
ATGATCGCTTTGAAGTTGGCCATGCGTGTGAAGCCGAAGACGCGTTTCAAGACGGGATCATGCCGGGTGACTTCGCTATGCTCGAAGCGAGTGGCACCACACCAGATCGCCAGCATGAACTGGGTGATGAGTTGTTCCGGGCGATAGCCGCGATTGCTGCCGGGTGGCGGCAACCCGGCCCTAGCCAGGGCCGCCTCGAATCCCAGGTGGTCCAGCATCCGTTTCATGATCCCCATCCCACCCCAGGCGGTGATTTCTTTGTCGGTAAATCGGAGGTCGAATTCCATACATGTGCCTCGCAGGAGTCAGCCAGTTGCTCGCACGAACATCGTGCTGCCAAATCCTGAGCGAACCATACCCTAAACATCATCGAAATCAACAGCCTACGCGAATGGCTTCCATTGGAAATCGACGGCTATTGGAAAATCTGGGTTAAATGGCATTCCCCGTAACCCGATGCCCTACTATTGATTTGCCTGATAGCGGCTATAGCGAAGCATCAGGACGAGCCGTACTCTTGCAGGGGTAAGGAGTTCGATACGATTCCCATGGCTCGTGTGCTGTGATTGCACTGCACTTACCTATACGCAGCCGTTCGTGGACTAGGAAGGAGTAGCACAGCGCTCAATGTCACGTTCTCCACTGGAGCAGAGCCAAATCATTGCCCACCACTCACGGACATATGTGCGTCCAGAACAACACCTACTCGAATGGAGTTACCAGCAAACTCGCTTCACATTCGCCAACAGCCTCGCCCTGAACGTAACACCACGCACCTGGACAGGAATTTCATCTTCATCTGGCAGGCACCGAACGAAGAACGAACCTGCCCGTCATCGGTGAATAGAGCTCATATGACTTCTGCTTCAGGCTGAAACTGGTCGATCTATCCTTGTTCGAGCCGAGACTCCACTTTTTAAGACGATTTCACAAATATGATCCAACCGCTCTATGTGCTCATATGCAGCCCAAGGATCCATTGCCACCGCACATACCCCATGATTCGACTGACCCACAATATCGAATGCGATCGTGCCATCGTTCCGCAACCCCAAACACTCTGACGTCGTATCGGCTAGTTCACGCGACAATGCCGGCAACGGCGGAACCGAACGACCCACCCGCGTATAGCGTGAAATCTCCGGAAACTCGGCACTGATAGCCTGGAGATCAATCCCGGCATAGATGGCGGCCACTATATGCGTCGCATGGACATGGACCACGGTTCGCGTGCGCTTCGAATCCCTCTGTAAATTCCAGTGCATCCAGAGTTCGCCGGAAGGCTTCTGCTGTTCGGTGACCTTTGGGATGCGCAGCCCAGTCTCCGGATCACTAACAATCTCCAAACGAACGACATGTTCCGGATGTACGATCGTCTTGCGCCAACCGGAGGGAGTGATATACAAGTACTTCCCCTCCCGTTTTTTCATGCTGATGTTGCCGTCCCTTGTCGTAATCCACCCTCTCTCATAACAACGCCGCATGACATCCCCGATAGCCGTCAGCATAATTCCTCCGTTAGAATGAGTCTCTACTTTCTCTACGCCCTACGCCTTGACACTTCGCTCGGTTGACGTTAAGGCTACGCACAGTTCATCCACCTCAAAGATGAAGCGTACCATACTTTATACTATGCCGAACCCCACCGTAGTGGAGCTCGCCTCGTCCTTTCAGCCTCCACTCCCTCTCCGAAACGCTCACCTCATGACCCTGGTCCCTCGCTATGTGCCGAGAGAAACCTCGCTGACGGACTTGCCTCAAGAGTCTCGATTCTTTTCCGTGGAACCGCAGGCACAGCTTCAAGGGTTCTGCCATTGGCAAGAGGATCGCCAGGCAGTTCCCACCGTCGTTCTCGTTCATGGCTTGGAAGGCTCCAGCGAATCACGATACATGCGCGGGATCGCAGCAAAAGCGTTCCGTTCTGGGTTCAACGTCATCCGCCTCAACCAACGGACCTGTGGCGGGACCGAACACCTTTCACCGACGCTCTACAACAGCGGGCTTAGTAGTGATTACCGGGCGATCGTCAAAGAACTCGTTCACCGCGACGGTCTCGATCGAATCTGGCTGATCGGCTATTCCATGGGTGGGAACCTCGTGCTCAAAGCCACCGGCGAATTAGGGCGGAGTGAACCAGCTCTGGCCGGTGTGGCCGCTGTATGCCCGAACATCAATCCGACCCTCTGTGCCCGTGCCCTTGAAGAACCTCGCAATTGGATTTATCACCGTCATTTCGTCACAAAACTGAAGGAGCGGTTACGACGAAAGGCCTCCTTGTTCCCAGGGAAATGGGATCTCTCCATGCTAGCCCAAGTTCGTACCATCAGCGAATTTGATGATTGCTACACAGCCAGAGACGGCGGTTATCGAGACGGCGCCGATTATTACGATCGAGCCGGATCGCGACATGTGCTTGATAGAATTGCGGTACCAACGCTTATCATCACAGCACAAGACGATCCATTCATCCCCTATACAATGTTCACTGAAGCAAAGATTCAGGAGCACCCCCAGATCGCTGTGGTCGCGCCCCGCTATGGGGGGCACTGTGGGTTCTATCAAGGCAGCCGACGGGATGAAGACCCCTACTGGGCAGAGAACCGAATCGTGGAGTTTTTGCGTGGCATGCGACCGAACAGGTCATGAATACATGAGGTAAGTTCAGCCAATGATGGGTTCGAGATGCGTCCTGACATCATCAAGATACGTCCTAAACGGATCCAGCATTGGAAAGGGGGCACGACCTCGGACTTGGAAAATAGACCAATTGATGACGTAAGCAGGAAAGAGTCCCTCTGGATTCGTACGTTGAACTGCGTCCGTAGGCGCCCCTCCTCCCAAGAGATGCCTGACTAGCGCACTTCGCCCATAGGCACGTGTATTCTTTGGTGCCTCATCCATAGCGATCCGAATCAGCCCATCAGTCGTCATTCGAGGAACTCGCCCTTCCTCCACCAGCCCGTAGTAGAGTCCTTTGGCACGATTCAAGTTGTGATACTCCAAATCCAAACTCTTGAGTAGCGGATCACTCCAGTCTACCCGTTCCGCTTCTCTGAAACATTCCAACAACCAGAGTTTTGACGCCCAATCCACGCGACCGACCAGCTTCTGGTAATCCCCGCGCAGATCGCTAAGGACCGATGCCCATTGCGCAAGGACCCAATCAGTCTCTTCATCCTGCCCCTTACAATGCCGCAGGGCACAATCAAGAAACTGTTCCTGAATATCAATGGCCGACATGGTTCGTTGGGACAGAAGCTGAATGACCCAGTTCCGCTCCTGGTCCTGGGAGATGTCTTGTAGCGCCTCCACCGGTTTTTCGATTTCCAAGTCCTGAGGAGCATGCCCCTCTTCAATCAACTGGAGCACCAAGCCGGTCGTCCCCAGTTTCAAGGCCGTCGCATATTCAGCCATATTGGAATCGCCCAACAGCAAGTGGATCCGCCGATATTCATTGGGATCTGCCAACGGTTCGTCTCTTGTGTTCACAATCGCCCGATTGTGCTGCACCCACTCAAAGAAATCGTTGACGATGTAGTCGCTCCGCTGAGAGATTTGAAACGGTAGCCTTGAGCCACCCTGAGGACCGACGGCCGTACGTGGCACGATCAATCGGTCCACCTGAATCCAGGCATCTTGTGGACTGGCAGCACCAACACGCCCAGCTCCGGTAAAGATCTGCCTGGTCACAAGAAACGTCACAAGGGGTGTCAACCCACGCCTTGAAAACGGGAACCGACGAGACACCAGATAATTCTCATGTGAGCCAAAGGTCGCATCCGTCTCATGATCGATGTTGTTTTTAATCAACGAGACATGATCGGAAACACCGAGCTCTTCGATTGCTTGCTGCAGCAAGCAATCTCCGGCACGATCGGATGCCACGACATCCGTGAGAGAGTGACACTCCGGCGAGGCATACTCCAAATGCCCCATATCCAAGTAGATCCGTCCTCCGTTGGTAAGAAATCCCCCGTTCCCTGGAGGCTCATCATGGCCACGATGATGCAGGTCGAGCACACCGCGACGCTGCACCTGAAATAGATGGTCTCGGATTTTTTGAGAGAACCAGGTTGGGGAGTGATCCGGACGATCCTCGTGGATCAAGAGCCCGAATTCGGTCTCCAACCCAAAGATGCGATTTAACATAAGCTACGTAACTGCTGAGCTCAGGTCTTTGGGAAGCAAAGCCCTCAACTCGTCAGTCCCAAGAGTCCGATACTTGGAGGTTCCTGCTACCTGGCGATCTAGCAGCACACATTCGATCGATCTATCAATCATACATTGATGCACGTGGGCTAAGAGAGTCTGTGCATCCGCAGCCGGCTGATCGGAATTCTCCATCGCATCCTCATGATCCCCCTTGGCTTCATCTGCCTGTCGCTGCGCTCGATCACCGACGGCCCAGGTACGTATCGCGATGTCCACGGCCTCTTTCAGCGACGAAATTGACTGCTTTCGAAGATACTCCGTCATCCTCTGCTCAATGGACGACGTTGCCGCAAGAACCGCATACAGGCTCTTTTCTTCAAAGACTCCGTCGTAGTTGATCGTGAGGAAGCCGTCTTTCCCAGCTTTCTGACGCAACTCGGCCAGCATGATCTTCACGATGAACGGAGCTTTAAACACCTCTTCAAACGCCTGTTTGACGACCGGTGCAACGCCGTACTTGACAAGGCGACCCCCCGTGACATCGGAAGCCGAGCGATTGAACCCTTCAACATGAGCCATCTCTAATAGCGTGAAGCGCAACTTCTCGAGATCAGCCGGATGTCCCATTCCACCCAAGGCAAGGCGATCATAAATCTCATAGAGCTTGGGGGTACCTTTACTCATGGTGATCAGAAGAATCCCCTGATCGCATGCCACGCCGACCACCGGGCTCCCCTTCGCAAACTGCTCATCAAGGTACTGCCGACGATTCCCAACTGCTTCGACCCACCGATAGGGTTCTTCGTACATAACGTGACGACCTTACATGCCTTTCGAGACGTTGGATTCAAACAACGATTGGAGATGTGGATCCGCCATGGTCCTCACACCGTCAGAGGTGATCAGCTTCACAACCGGATACAACCCGGCCTCTCGATTGACCCCACCGGTTGCGCTATCGAATTCGGCGGCACTGGTTAAGAGCCGCAGCGCCTGAACAGTGGCCTGTTCTTCCGTCATAGTACTGAGCGGCTGCTCCCCCCAAGTATTCAGATAGTGGAGAATGCCACGAATCGTTGGTGAACCAGACCCGGACACGGCATACTCAGCCCCCTCAAACTCCGCGCCAAGAATATCGTAGAAATAAATCTTTGCGGCCTCCTGCTCGGCATCGTATCCGGCAAAGATCGGGGCAACCGCCCCCGTCCCCGCCAAAGCTGCCGGCACATTTTCTTTCAGCAGCTTGGACAGGGCTCGCAGCTTGCCCTCAAAGCTGAGCTCCTGAAGCTGTGTCCGCCGATAATACTTAAACGAATGTTCCAGAACACGAGCCATCTCATACGCCGTTGCAGGAACCCCTGCAATGGCCATCACACTCTGCCGATCGATCTCCAAGACCTTGTCCGTACGGTCGTACATCACCATATTGCCGGCTGTCGCACGGCGATCCCCGGCTACCAGCACCCCATCCCGATATTTGAAGGCGAGAATCGTCGTGGCGGTAATCAGGGCCTGCCCCACTCCAGATTGTCCAGGGATTCCCAAGACATACCCCTGCTCCTTCAGTAGTTGGTAAAAGTCCCCCTGCATCTTTAACCTCGTTAAACGTAAGACGTAAAATGTGAAACGTATCGGATCAGCTTCGCTGAACTGTGTTCTACCTTTTACGTTTCACCCTGCACGTTTCAAGATCATTGTCCTGTCCGTTGCCGATATCGTTCCGCCTGTTTCGGATCGACTCTGCGCATCCGCTTGAGAAGGCTATCTTTGTCGGGTGATTCGGTTTCTGGACGCCGTGGCCCCCCCCCATCTTCCAGAGGGCTGGGGGATTTCGGCAGGGGATCGGTCGGGCCCTCTCGTCGCTCCGGCATCAGGTTGTATGTCATACGTCCTTATCCTTTCTGGCGGTCCATGCGGCCAATGCATCGGCCGATGACTGGGCATCCTTGAAGATGCCGACACATCGCGTCACCTCTTGTGGCTCGAAGAGATCCCGCATGTCGAGCGTACGGGATCGGATCCCGCCGTTAAACTGAACCCGTTCCCACTGAATGGACTGTATCTCGTCTGGAAATCGCTGTACACAGAGGCCCCGCACCCCGCCACGAGTATCAGATGGTCCGCTCCGAATCGCCGCCTCGATTCCATCGTCAGTGGTCATTCGCCAGGATTTTCCCTCCGCCTCTAGTCCAAGATAGAGCCCTTGCTCGGGATTCACGTTGTGATACTCCAAGTCCAGGCTCGCCAGCCAGGGGTCATCCCAGCCGATTCGTTTCTCCCTCATGAAGGTCTCGATCAGCCACAGTTTCGTTACCCAATCAAGTTTTCCCACTAACCGAGAGCGGTCGTGAAACAATGAACGCAAGGTCTCATCCCACTCCTTCAACAGCCAATCCGACTCCTCGTCAGATCCAGCTAGTTCGCGATGTGCCACCTCGCAGTAGTGCACTTGAAGCTCCAACGCCGAAAGCTTTCGTCCGTCTTTCAGACGAATCACCGTCTTCATATCCGGATCACGCGATACCTGCTTGACGGCCACCACCGGTTGCTCCAGCTCTATAGAAGGCAGAGCCCCTCGTGCGATGAGATCGAGCACCAGCCTGGTCGTGCCGACTTTGAGCGCGGTGGCATACTCGCACATGTTGGCATCGCCGATGATCAGATGCAGACGGCGATACTTTTGAGGATCAGCATGTGGCTCGTCTCTCGTATTGAGAATAGGGCGATTATGCATCGTATCGACGCCCAACTCCGTCTCCATAAAATCCGCACGCTGCGAGAGCTGATAGGTTCCTGGAACCCATCCTGACTCCTGTGCCTCGGTTCCCACCTTCCCTGCCCCAGCGATGACCTGTCGGCTGATCAGAAACGGGAGAAGGCCTGCCACCAAGGCAGGAAAGGGAATCGAGCGTGGGACGAGATAGTTGTCGTGACAGCCGTAACTGTGGCCATGGAAGTCGGTGTTGTTCTTGTACAGCCGAAGATGGGCTCCTCCAAGAAATTTATTACGTCGCTGAGCAGCACGGTGCACGATCCGTTCTCCGGCTCGATCGTGCGCGACCAAATCACGAAGCGTTCGACATTCGGGCGTGGAGTATTCTGGATGTGTATGGTCGTTGTAAAATCGCGCACCGTTCGGCAAGACGAGGTCGCTTTTCATGTCATGGAACGAGAAGGGGCGATGGGCGTCGCGCTCTGTGAACTCATCCTCCTCCTTATCTTGTTGCAACCCCGAGACGCGGAAGCCGCGCGCATCTTCATGCGGATCCTCCCCGGCATAGTCCCAACGCCGCTCGAAGGACGAGGCGAGATGAGCACGCACAAGTTCCATCGATTCGACCACCGGATCCATCTCCGGCACATCATCGCGAGTGATTCCGTACTCGGTCTCGATTCCAAAAAGACGCATGATCGGCCAGACGTGAACGGTGAAATGTGAAACGAAGTATCGCGTTATTTGAGCAACCTTTTGGTCTTTGACCTTTCACTTCTCACTATTCACGTCTCACATCTTCAGATGATCTGATTCGTGAGCCGCTCTTCAGCCTTGCGGCCACGCCGGAAGGATGAAATCCCGACCACTTGCTCCGGATGATGGTCGAGCAATTTCAGCCACTCCTCGGCTGCATCGTCCGGGGGCAACATGTCACCCTCTCGAAATTCCTCTGACACAGCCAGACGAAGATCCTCCTCCAGCAATCCTGCCGGCTGCCCTGACTGCACCGTACGATCGATCGCTTTTTCCTTAGCCCGTTGAACGACCGACGCCAGGATCGCCCCGCTGACAAGATCGCCGCGGTACAGCACCGTGCTCTGACCATTTCGAAGCCTGATCGACAGAAGACGCGTCTCGTCCGTTCGACGGAAGATCGACTCAATGATATCCTCGGCAAGTGACCCCACCACCTGCACCGGCTCACCGCCACGGTCCTGTATCAACTTGGGATCGAGTGGAAGATCCGCCGTCAAGTAGACTTTCAAAATCTCGGCCGCGGCAGCCTTGTTCGGCCGGCTGACTTTGATTTTCCGATCGATTCGGCCGGGACGCAGCACGGCCGGATCGATCAAGTCCGGCCTATTAGAGGCCAGAATGATGACGACGTCCCGCAACGACTCGATCCCGTCCATTTCACTGCAAAACATCGGGACGAGCGTATTGGAGATATTGAAGGACCGCATGGCGCGCCGTGTCCCTAAAATCGACTCCGCCTCATCAATGAAGATGAACGGCAGCGCACCCTCCTTCCGTCTTGCCCGAGCCTGCTCGAAGAGATCACGGACCATCCGCTCCGACTCCCCAAGCCACATATTGAGAATTTCTGGTCCTTTGACATGGAGAAATGCCCCGCTTGTCACAGGCGGGCGATCGCCCTTGTCAGATGCCTGTCCTTGACTCGAGTCACTGAGCCGCTTGGCCAAGCTACCGGCAGCGGCTTGCCCGATAAGGGTCTTCCCACATCCGGGCGGCCCGTAGAGCAAAAACCCTTTTGGCTGAGAGAATTTGAATCGCTCGAACGTCTCCGCATGTAGCAGCGGATATTCGATCGCCTTGCGAATCGCGGCGATCGCCTCGTCCTGTCCTCCGATCTGCGCCCAAGTGACTGTAGGCGCTTCGTCAAGAACATGCCGACCGGACTTCTGATCCGCAAGTTTCTCAAGGGCGATACGAAGACTGGGATCGATACGAATGTGGTCCCCTGCCTTGAGCTCAACACCGATCAAATCGGTCGAACGCTGTAGGATCAACGACTGCCGGCCCATGTCCTGCTCAAATCGCAATCGTCCGTCCGGTAATGTTTCCGCCAATTTCAAAATAGGCCCATTCCGATCGTATCCCAGCGTCCGAATGACCGCATAGGCTTCATTAACCAAGATCTGTGTACCGATCCGAAGATCGACATCCGACACCCGAGGATCGACGTTTGTATAGTACTCAGCGCCACCGACGACAATACGGGCGAGACCCGCAGCCGGCACATCGAGTAAGGTGCCAATACGATTGGCTGGAGCCGTGAGCTTGGCCACGACCTCACTGACCTTCTTGAACTCCAACTCACGTTGCTGAGCAGCGGCTTGAGACAGCATCACGGCATGGCGCAGCTTGTACAAAACCTTTTGGCGTGGATCGCCCTCCGAGAAAGACGCCAGGCACTGCTCAATCAACTCGAGCGGATCCGTCCCGGTCTTGAGCGACGAATCATCGCCTCGATCGTTCGGGGTTCTCTGCTCAAAAGCACTGCGATCACTCATGGATAGACCTTCACCTTGCTACCTCGCTCACTGATCCTACCATACCGATGTAGTGAAATACTGGCTTGCTAGTTGACGGCTTGGAGTGTGACCGACACCTTTTCTCGCCGATTGCCTCGGAGGACTTCTACGGTAACTTGGTCACCGATCTTGTGCTCTTCCATCGCATCCATGAGCTCATCAATGGTGGTCACTGCTTTCCCCGAGACGGAGACAAGGACATCGCCGAGTTGAATCTGGCCCATCATGGTCTCGCGGGCCCCCTTGAGACCGGCACGGTCTGCGGCCCCACCGCGAGTGACCTTGCCGATGATGACCCCTTTGATGCCCCATCGCTTCGCCATCGCATCCGGCACCAGCGACACTCCCAGTCCGGGACGGATGAGCTTCCCGTGCTTGATCAGTTCGGGAACGATACGATTGACCGTATCGACCGGAACCGCAAACCCAATACCGGCATAGGCCCCACTCGGACTCACAATCTGCGTATTGACACCGATCAATCGCCCGGCGCTGTCAAGTAAGGGACCTCCGGAGTTGCCCGGATTGATTGCGGCATCAGTCTGAATCACCCCTTCGATCGTTCGATTGGACATCGACTTAATGGTTCGGCCCAAGGCACTGACAACCCCCGTGGTCAAGGTATGATCGAGCCCAAAGGGATTTCCAATCGCGAGCACTTTTTGCCCAACGCGCAAATCGTGCGAGGAGCCAATGGCCATGGGCTCCAACTGGCCGTCCAAACCTTGTATCTGAAGCACCGCCAGATCATGATCAGGATCGGCTCCCACCAGCTTGGCCTGATGTTCACTCCGATCCGCCAATGTCACCTTGATCGCATCGGCCCCATAAATGACATGAAAGTTGGTAACGATGTGCCCTTGCTTGCTCCAAACAAACCCAGATCCCGAACCTTGCGGCACCTCCATGACATTGAGCGACCAGATGTCTTGCTGAATCGCGGTGTTGGCGATGAACACCACGGACTTCGTTGCGCGCTCAAAGACCGAGATCGTTGATCGCTCATCGGCCCCAAGCTCCACGGGTGATGGCGTCACGGAGCGCGGTCTTCCCTCGGGGCCATCATAGACGGCTCCCAGGGGTTTCCCCCAGTCCGCCGCATGACCTGTTGAACTCAGCAGAAGAATGACGAGAAACAGGCGGAGAGAGCCGAACGAATTACTCACCCATCACCTGCAGCACCAACTCACGGGCTCGCGCACGCGTGTCAAAATCCACGAGCACGACCTGCTGCCACGTTCCAAGAAGAAGCGCACCGGCAGCAAAGGGGATCGTGACGGAAGGCCCCTGCAGTTGCCCTCGAAGGTGACTATGGCCGTTGTCTTCGCCAGGATTGACCGTATTATGTCGCCACCGTGAATCTGCCGGGATGAGACGATCCCAAAACGTCTGCGTGTCGGCTCGGATCCCTGGCTCATCCTCAATGATCATCACAGACGCAGTGGTGTGCTTGACGAAAACCGTCACGATTCCCGCCTGAAGTTTCGACTCGGTCACGGCAGTAACGACGGACTTGGTGACGTTTTCGATCTGGGTCTCCCCCGCCATTCGAATCGTCACAGTCACCGTGTGCACGGCCATCAGATGCTCCTAGACAGTAAGATTGCGGAGGTACCGACGATCCTGTCGAGTCAGCGGTTCGCCTCGCGCCGCCTCAAGGATCGAGTCAAACGCCCCTTCGGCCGTCAACTCTCGCACGGCATCCAAAACCTCGCCGCTGAGGATTCCCTCTTGCTTCAGCTTCCCCAGGTAGGCAAACGCCTCTGCCAAGCTCTCTTTGCTCCTGACATAATAATCCCGCCCTCGACGTTGGTTGCTATAGGCCTCAAATTGCTCGCAGGCGACGAGAACTTCCGCCAATTGTTTCACCCATGGTTGTGCCTTGGCTAACCGTTCCGGGTAATAGTAGTACAACATCACCTGTTGCATCCAAGGTTGCCACCGCACCCCGACCTTCGCGAAGGTCGGCTTCACCGCCCGCAACCGTCTCGCCAGACGCCTGGCATAGCCCAGCCTCATCTCAACCTGCTCGATCGCCCACCGGTCCAGTGTCACGCCCGCTGCAGTGAGGTCCTTGCCGTAGCGTGACAGGAAGGCCTCCGTCTCACGACCATACGTCGTACTCGGATGAACCGCTCGCCATTCACGAGGTCTCGTGGGAATCCCTCGTTGCCTGGCCCACGACCAGATCGTGCCAAAGAGCCGTCGGTCCAGGCCCGCACGACCGAGGTCATGCAGCAGACAGGCCACATGATAGAGTCGGACCCGATCAGCAGGATGCCCCAACCGGACTGCGACGGCCACGCACATCTTCGCCGTCCGCACAGCATGCGGACGGTCGTAGCCGCGGATCATTCGACCAGGGTGAAGAGGATGAGGATAGTCGTACAGGTGCATCAAGGCGCTCACGAAAGAACGCGAAATCTCTGGCGCCTGTAATCGCGTGGAAGCAGACCGTGCCATGCGTGATCGATAACCTACAGAATGATGCGGATGCCGGCGAGAATATCGTCGGAGAGAAGACACTGTCAAGGCGACGTGGAAGAGAAATCGGCTCGCTCAATATTCTCGGGTCTGCTATGCTCAAACCACACTCAACATTGAATGGTGTCAGAATGCAGAATTGGGTGCGATGCGGTGGGCTCATCGGGATCCTCCTCCTGGCTACGGACCCCCTTGAGACCTTCGCCGCGTCGCCGGATCAGCTGACCGATCTCACCGGACGAGTCCACGTGCTGGTTACCTTGAAAAGCCGAGATAACTTCTCCAGTGAATACCGCTACGACGTGAGTGTCAGAAACCTTTCGCCGGATACGATCACCGGCGATTCGTTGGTCATCGTACTCGATAAGATTACCAACCTGGCAGGGCAAGACCGCGAAGCGTTGACAGGTGAATTGTTCTTGAAGCGATTCGATGTGCTGGGCCAAGACGGTCAGACCGACGACGGGAAACCCTACTTTCACATTCCCTTGGGGTCCACACCAGACCTCACACCACAATCGGACAGTCCTCCTGCCAGCGTACGAATCAGAAACAGAGACTACGTCGCTATCTTTACACCATCTTTTAAAGTGTTCGGGCAGAAGCGGGTACTACCCGACGCAAAGCGTCCAGGAAGCTTGGCCTCTTCTACTGTTCCCTCGGACCCTGCTGCAGCGGCAAACCGCAAGACCATGGATGCATTGATACAACTGCTGATCAAGAAGGGCGTCCTGACGGAAGAAGAATGGAAGAAAGCCACCAAGCCGTGAGCGAACCGACCTGTCGCGCCTGTACGGAAACGTGGCCTCGTTCAGATCATTTTCTTGCGGATCTTGGTCTATCCAAGGCCTATTTGCACGATGACCAATTCTTCCCAGGCTGGACGGTCCTGGTCTTTCACCGGCATGCCACCGAACTATTTCAACTGACACCATCCGAACGTGTACAGTTAATTGAAGAAGTCAGCCGAGTCGCCGACGTCTTATCCGAGGTCTATCAAGCCAAGAAGATCAACTATGAACTCTTAGGGAATCAGCTCCCCCATATCCATTGGCATATCATTCCCCGATTGCCGAATGATCCAGCCCCACTCGAACCGGTCTGGCGAATACCGCATACCCCGGTCCTTCTCACAGGAGCACCGCTTCAATACATGATCGTCCATATACAGTCCACCCTCCGTGAACACAGCTAACACCAAATCTCCCGTCTTACTTCTCCAGATGGTATAATCCGCGATGCATGGACTTTGCCGCCCCACGTTGAACTGCTCTCGATGCACCCGGAAGGCAACCAGGTTCCTGAACAACGAAGTTGAAGCTCTTCTCGCCTCACGATCTGGGACGTCACACATTATTCCCTACCCATAACACAGCGACCTAGCGGGCAACATGACTGGTCGACCGGCTCATCGGTCACGGATGGCCGATCAATTGTATACCGTCGCGACTGATCCCACCTACCGAGCCCCGGACAGGAGAATGTATCTCAAGGCCTTTTTTATTTCTCGATAGAGCCGTCTTTCTTGCAGTCACCCCTTGACAGATATGGAACAGCGCTCCTGGAAAAGAGAACGTCATCCCCAGAAAACTTTGCAACCTGTGGATATCCAGTCAGCAGACTGGGAATAGCATGGGCATCAGCACAATTGATGGGATAACTCGAGACAGTTTTTCTAGGAATACGCAATAAACCCATGAACATCTCCATGGACCACTATTCCTAGTGGTTCGATTGCAGAGGGGCAGATGCCTACATAATAGGCACTTTGATAAATTCGCGCGTGATTCGCGCTATCCCGGCCTGATTGCAAGACTTGCTCACAAGGTTATCCACAGAAGATGGGGAGTATGGATGCTCATTCTCATAATCTCCTAACCCACATTACAATGCGAGCAAGCGATCATCAAAATGACCACTCACAAGATCCCCATTGCGGTGTCCTGAATGATGTCCAAGCAGGTCTGCCGTGGCAAGAGAACGTCCGTCCCTCCGATCACCCACAATCTCTAAGGATGTGGGTAATGCACACCCCTTCACGGATGCGGCCGCCGAAACAATGGAGCTTTTCCAGTAGGTCTCAACCGAGTACCTTGCTTCCCTCGTGAAGCCTCAGGGGCCCTCGGTTTACTCGGCAACAGAGGGTATTCTTGAGCCGCTAGCGTTCGCTCGGCTTGGGCAATGGCTTCACGGAGCGTCTCCAGATCTCCATCGGGTTTCCGCCTGTTGGAGAAACGCTTCACCACCTGAGCGGCTGCATGCGCTAAGGCCTGCAACGTCTCCCTCACATCACCAGGCTCAGCCGATTTCGCTCCTGCCGCCGCACGGGCCATCGCCAGCCGCCTTCGCGGGCCGACATAGGGTTGAGGGGCGACCGGGTTATCTTTTTCGAGTTCTGGCCGTCTGAATATCATAGTGGTTCCCCCATACGATTCGTATCAATACCCAGATCCACCAGCTATAACAGCCTGCGGGACGATCTGTCCGACCAAGATACAAGCACACAAGCCTGCAGCAGCAGTCTCTTCAAAACCCTTCAGCCCGCTGAAGGTCTGACACAACGCGCATCCGACCTACTTGGGAAAATTCGGCTCCACCTGACGAGGGGGTCGGCGCGCGTAAGGACCGCAGGCCGTTCACGATGGCCTCGAGCTCCGAGCGTGCGCCGATCTTACGCATCGCTTCGTCGAGCAATGGCCGCAGGTCGACCCGTGCGTCACGGAGGCGCGTGATACGATAGGTAAAGCTATAGTCCTGGCCGTACGTCACATCGCACACGCTCTCACCGTTACGACAAGGGTTCAGGATGACGGTTTCGATATGCTCGTCGCCGACGTTGGACAGCATGGCATCAAGGTCCGGTGCGGGCCAATCGATCCGGGCACGGCCGATGAAATCGTCACCGTTCCGATCGTTGGCACAGTGTGGCCCGGCATGAAAACCCGGCTCCGGTGATACGGGCACGCAAAAACCAACAGACCATCCAATCCAATCCTTCTCCCAGAACTCGACATCAAAACCTAGCGGGGCGGCCTCTCCCCGACATCGGTACACACCGATGTCTTGCCGAGCACGACAATTCCTGGACGGACAGCGACCACGCAGCTTCTGAGCGGACCGAACTGGTGGCTGTCGCCTGAATCGATACCGCCAATCTCGCCGGAGACGGTCCACCCTTTCGCATCCCTGGTCTCAACCATCACCTCGTCGCTGCCCCACCAATCCAAGCCAGATTCATCCCGAGCCTCGAAGGCAATGGCCTCAACCTTGTATCGCCACTCGGTCCATTCGATAGTATCCCAAGGGATATCCCGCCTCACAATCACATGCTCAACCGACGTATTGACCTAAATCTCGGTCTGGGGCTCATGCGCGGATACCCCCGCGACGCACCACAACCATGCCGCTCCACTCAAGCACCACACCATAACGCGCCTGTTTGACATCATCGTGGATTTCCTCCTGTCCAAACCCACAGATTACCTCTCTGCCTGTTTCGGCCATCGACGTTTCGCTGGCGTGCGCGTCTTCTCCATCACACCGCCGGTCATGGGTCTCACCGTTCCGACAGTCAGCAAGAGCCGCTCATCGTCACGATTCAAGGGGTTGTAAGTCTACAGAAAAATCCAGCATGACTCCAGTCTCTTTGCCGCTCACTGGATTGCGCTCGGCCGTCGTGCGGATTCGTGAGACCGGGGCTACCCACACGATCAGTCATTTGGCAGCTCGGTTTCTCGCAAATCAGTGGTGAACGCGTTTTCTCCATAAAGAAATCCAGGCCGACGTCACTGCTGCATGCCGATCATTGGCCTCGCTGGATTCTGGAGATGTACATCCCCATGAATATGCAGCAAACATGAGCAGAGCTGGAATGGCCGTCCACGGGAAGAGGGAACCCAACAGGATTATCATGAAGGCAGGATTCAGGCATAGGGTCCGGTATGGCCAAACTACTTCCGTTACGCTCAATACAACACGTGCCAGGAAACGGCCAGTAGTATCAGTTCTGAGAAAACCAGCGCCTTGGCGCCGATAGAAACTGAAACTATACGGTGAACACAATCACCCTCGGCAATTTGAGGAATCGGGGACCAGGTCTATAAGCAGATTGGCTGAGGCTAGTTTTTAGAATTTGCAGGTGTCTTCACTGATCTCCGGACCGGGGATGGGATGTTCGCGAACCCACTTCACGTAATTCCGGCAGTCCATTTCAGCCCCTTCCCTTGAGGACTTGCCTTCGTTGACCAGCCGATGCCATCGGCTAATCCGTTCCACAAACGGATCGTACCGGCACACATCTTTTCCGGAGGATTGCCCAGCCAGTTGCTTGCACTTGGTCATCCAAAGCTCCGGGGTCAGTGCCCCGCTCTCCACAGACCTGGTCAATTCATGGCGCTTGTCAGCAAACGATCCAAACTCACAGACCGCAGGATCAACCGGAGGAGGAGCGGCATGATTCCGATCGGCTGTATTCAACATCTGACGACAGTTCGCTTCACCGACCTCTTTCGAGATCAGGCCCTTTTCTATCTGCTGTTTGGTTTCCGTCCGCCGCTCATCGAATTCGGACTTGGAGAAAAGCGCCGGCACCCCGACGACCAGCGCCATCGTGGTTGGACACCCAGCCCAAACCAGTGGCAGGAGGGCACGGAGAAGTCGTCGCATCAAGAAACCCTCCTTTCAGAATAGAACCGGTCACACAAACCGGTTGTGCGTGGGATCATACGAATAGCGCCTATCCAGATCAAGAGCCCGTACTGCGGTGTCAGAGCCTGTTCATAATCTTTTGAGGAGCAAGACGAGGAAGGCGAATACGGCCATATTGAGGCTGGTTCGGAGTTTGCGTTCACAGTTGTTCCAGAGCCTGCGGCATTTGTCGAGCCATGCGAATGAACGTTCAACGACCCAGCGTTGGGGAATGACGGCCAACGTATGGAGTTCTGTGCGCGTAGCGATTTCAACGGGACAACCAAGGATGTCCTGCACGCCATCGGCAAACTTCTCGCCCGTATAGCTCGCATCCGTCAACACATTGTTGACATCGAAGAGACTGGTGTGATGCAAACGGAATGCGTCGAGTGCGCCCGCCCTGTCAGTGACATTGGCGGTCGTGATGTGAATCGCATGTGGTAGGCCTTGCGTATCCACGGCGATATGGCGCGTGATGCCCGACACCAGCTTGCCACCATCGTAGCCCTTCTCTTCGGCGGTGTCCGTATTCTTGACGCGCTGGGCATCAACGATGATCAAGCTGGTTTTCTCGGTCCGGCCATTGCGTTGTCTCACCGCCCCAACCACATTTTTTTAAGGCCTGCTCAAGGAGGCTGATGCCGTTCTCTTGCGGTTCATGCCATTGCTGGAAATAGCTGTGGCAGGTACGCCATTGGGGGTAGTCCTTCGGCAGCATCCTCCACTGGCAGCCGCTTTTGAGCACAGAGGTCACGCCGCAGAAGACTTCGTATAGATCCACTTCACGTGGGCGCGTTTTCTTCCGTGCCCTCTCCAAAATGGGTAGGACGTTCTCGAACGTCTCTCGACTGATATCACTGGGATACTTCTGGCGCATACACGGTCCCTTCTCAAGAGGAACAGGCTTACCAGAAATTCCTCAAGAGATCATGAACAGGCTCTAAGTACCTCGCGGTTGACATGCTTGGGGATTTGGCGGTATACGTCCATCCTCATAGATCATTCACGATTCTCTTCCATGAATCTGGCCGGTATCATGCCACAGCGCTGTTACCAGCCACCTTCACGGGCAGCCGAACCTGCCGCTGAACCTCCGGCAGCTTGTCCGCCCAACCGATCAAACAACGCGCCGGTCTCACCGACTGACGTACGTCGCTTCACAAAAGGAGCCTTCCAATGAGCGATCTGTCACTTGAGGATCAGAATGAGGCAGAGCGAAAGACCGAGTTGATTGCGACTAATGCGGACCTCGGCCCAAATCAACTCAAGCGATTCGCCGACGGTGTCATATTCCTGATTAGGCCTGCCTCCCCAAGCAACGTGAATTTTGATGCTCTAAAGGGCATCGCCGGCGGCAGAGGAAGCGGCATCGTTGGAGAGGCTACCTCCGGCCATGGTGTTATCGGCGACAGCCGAGCGAATGCCGGGATTGTCGGACGCTCGGATTCATCGGTTGGGGTGTTGGGTAGAAGCAAAGAGCGCGGTCCCGGTGTCTTTGGACGGAGCAAGGACGGTGTCGGCGTGATTGGCCGGTCGGACACCTTGGTTGGCGTATGGGGCGACGCCCAGAACGACGTGGGCGTGCTCGGCGACAGCCAGAACAGCGTGGGCGTGCTTGGCCGCGGGAAAACCCAAGGCACCGGCGTTGTCGGTGAGAGTCAGAGTGGACTGGGCGTCTTTGGCCATAGCCCCACGAATGTCGGCGTCTGCGGACAATCTGATCGCTCTACGGGCGTTTTGGGATTGTCCCGTACGGATGCCGGGGTGCAGGGAGAAAGTGAAACTCAAATCGGTGTCGTTGGGTTTGGTAACACTGAGGGCTATGGGGTGCTCGGAGCCAGCGTCGGCAATGCTGGCGTCATCGGACGCTCCGACAGTTCGGTCGGAGTCTGGGGAGATGTACAGAACGACGTCGGGGTGCTCGGGACGAGTGCGGTCAGCGCGGGCGTTGCCGGGTTTTCCCAATCCTCTGAAGGTGTGCATGGCGAGTCGGTGAATGACGTTGGAGTCAAAGGGGTTTCGCCGGGTCTTATTGGCGTCTTCGGCGAATCTCCGAACGGGATCGGCGTTCTTGGGCGAAGCAGTGCCGGCACCGGGGTAACCGGCCAATCCAACACATCGCCCGGGGTCATGGGCGGATCCACTTCCGGCCCCGGCGTATCTGGTGAAAGCGTCAACGATATCGGGGTCGTCGGCCGGTCCCCTGAAATTGGCATGCTCGGTGAGGGTAAAAACAAGATTGGTGTCTACGGCAAGTCAGCGAATGGTATTGGTCTTCGCGGGCACTCATTCACCGGAGTCGGCGTCATGGGTTCCGTGTCAGATCAAAACGCTCTCGCCGGGCATTTCAAAGGCGGTGTGCTGGTTGACGGAGACTTCACCGTCACCGGCGCCAAAGGCGCTGTTGTGCGCCATCCCGACGGAAGCCACCGATTATTCTGTGCAATCGAAAGCCCCGAAAGTTGGTTCGAGGATTTCGCCGAAGCCACCATGGAGGGAGGCCGGGCCGAGATCACACTGGATCCTGATTTCGCACAGTTAGTGAATACCGACCGTTATCACGTGTTTCTGACTCCATACGGCCCGTCAAACGGCCTGTATGTCGAGCGCCGGACAGCCCAGGGTTTTGTCGTCAGGGAACAACAGGACGGCAAGAGTCGGGTGCCGTTTTCTTATCGCGTTGTCGCCAAACGCCGCGACATCGACGTGCCGCGTTTCAAAAACATGCCTGCTCCCCCGGAGATGCCAACTGAAACACTCAATGCGCCAGAGGCCACAGAACACGGCTCGACTGCGGAATCCCAGCCTCAGAGCGAACAAGTTTTCTCGCCTCCACCGAGGAGTGAACGCCCAGGTATCATACACCCCGGAAAGGAATCAAGCGGTGTCCGTGGAGCTATCTCGATCTCAAAGCCAACTATCGAGACTATCCTGAAGAAGCCCTAGTGTGGAACGAGAGGACCGGGCATATTCGGGTACTTACCGCCTCCGGGAGGCCCGGGCACATAATTGGGATTGATGTGCTCCCAGACTCCGCCGGGTTTCCCACCGATCCCCCACCCTCGCACGTACAGCAGCGCCAGCACCGGCTCGGTTTCGAATCTCGTGGTTCCAGTCACTCGTCCGGCCACCGTCATCCGCGCCCATGTGCGATACGTCTGAGGCAGTTGACTCTTCTCCACCGTCACCCAGTAGGAGCCAGCCTCTGGGCTGCTCAGATCGACAGGACGCTTGGGCATATAATCCTGATCCAGCGGCCGATTCTTCAGGCGCAACCAGATGTACTGCTCGTTCGCTTCTTCGTCGATGAGGGCCCCACCCAACAGCACCACCTTCCCCTGGTACTTCTCAGGATGGACCACCAGATCCGTGAGCGTCACATCACGCTCAGCCATCCGCACATAATAACGCGGCACTTTGGAACACCCTGCCGCCGTCAGCGTGAGACTGACGGCTAGAAGGATCAAGAAAGACCACTGCTGGAGTCGGCCGCAAGTAGGCATAGCTTGTCGTCCTCGGTTGATTGCATTTAGCGCCACGGAGACCGGGATGCTTCGATCATCTTCTATTCCAGGCACGCGGTCTGCTCCCTCGCTGATCCTTCTTCCAGCGCATGGGAAACAATGACCTGAGCAGAAGATCCCACATTCACCATGAGCGCACTAGAGATGAAAGAGACACTCCAGAACGCTCTCCCCCGAGGGAGACCCACTCATGAGAACGCGCCGTCCTTTACCTGGTCTGCATCGGCGCATTCACCACCTGCCGTTCCAGATGAGGGTACTGCTTCCGGACAACAGCCAATGTTGTCTCACCCGCATCCTGCACCTGGTAGGTGTACGATGTCCCCATGGCCACGCGTCGGGGGAGATCCACAAGAAGGCGCCCGATATATGCAGTAGTCTCAGGCGTGACATGAAAGGTCAAGCCCACGTCGCCGCCCATAGCAGACAACCCCTCATGGCGAAACGTTTTGAATAGGTAGGTGCCGACCGGCAAGCGTGCGACGAAGATCCTTTCCTCCCCCGGTTTCGCATCTAGTTCATACCGAGCCAGGTAAGGATGCATGCCTTTCGGATCAGTAACCTGCACCCTCAGAATTTCAAACTCATACGTGAACCCCGGCGCCTCCTGATCCGCTTGTACAAGGACGGATCCGATCACTATCCCCCCGTCCGGCCCAGCCTGTACGATGGGTCCGCCAGTCATATCGAGGGACGGCGTGCGGCAACCAGCCAGAAGAGATATTGCACAGAAGCAGAGTGCTCGAACGAAATGCGCGGGCTGTCGAAGCAGCGCCCCCCCTGCCAGGGCGCCCTGATCGTACTTTGAGGATAGACGGCCATGGCGCGCAGCCTGCCACCATCCCAGGGAAGAGTCAAGGTCACCGCAATTCCACGATCCACGATAGTCAGAGCTCCCGCGAAGTCCCACTGCCTTCAATCCGACACCCCTCCACCCTTGAGGAAACGCTGTGACGGCGATGGCCGCCACATCTCTCATCAGCCCCAAAGTCTTTATCGTTCTTCAGGCATCCGACGTCGTGAAGCGAGCGGCTGCTTCTGACCCTCTGCCTTTTCGTATGCATTGATGATAGTCTTGAGCACACACAATCTCATCGTCTTCCCGTCTTCAATTTGGCATAGAGGGAGCAGCCTTTGGGCTCTCTGAGGTCGCAAGCTTTTCCATAATGCTTGAGGGCTTCCGTGTCATCCGATTTGACGCCCCGTCCGACTTGATAGATCACCCCGAGGTTGATGCACCCCTTGGCATCGCCATCGTCACAGGCTTTCCGATAGAGAGTCGCCGCGCGAGCATCGTCCTGTTTAATCCCATTGCCCGCCGCATACATTGACCCGAGATTCGCGCAACCCCGCGCGCTCCCGCCGTCACAAGACTTCCGGTAGAAATCAGCCGCTTGGAACTCGTCCTGCGAAACCCCGGTCCCCTCGGCATGCATCACGCCAAGGTTGTAACAGCCCCTCGCATTTCCGCCGTCACAGGCCTTCCGGTAATAATCGGCGGCTCGAATATCGTCCTGTTGGATTCCCGTTCCAGCGGCATACATGGCGGCGAGATTGTAACAGCCTCTCGCGTTTCCGCCCTCACAGACCGCTTTGTAGAGATCAGCGGCCTGGACATCGTCCTGTTGCACCCCGGTCCCTTCGGCATACATCACGGCCAGGTTGTAGCAACCTTTCATATTCCCGGTATCGCAGGCCTTCCGAGTGAAATCGGCCGCTTGCACATCGTCCTGTTGCACCCCGGTCCCTTCTGCATACATCACGCCAAGGTTGTAACAGCCTCTCGCCTCTCCGCCATCACAGGCTCTCCTCGCGAAGACTGCGGCTTGCATATCGTCTTGTTGGACCCCGGACCCCTCCGCATACAACACACCAAGATTGGAGCAGCTACTCGGATCACCGAGGTCACAGGCCTTTCTGAACAGTGCGGCGGCTCGTGCATCGTCTTGCTTCACCCCTTCGCCCTTCATATGCAACAATCCTAGCGCATTACAGGCAGTGGGCGTCCCCCTCTCGCACGCAGACTTGAGCTGTTGTGGCTGGTCCGCTGCCTCGGCCGAATGCACCCCGACCAAGACGAGGACTCCGACGACAATGCCAGCAGGAACAAACATACGAACCGTCATGGCATACCCTCCGAAGACACGGAACAAGGTGAGCGGGCGCAGTCTAGCGAGATTCCGAGTTCAGATTCAAGGCGGGAGCGCACGCCTCAATACTGAGCACCAGTACGGAGCAACATTTTGTCACGACTCCGTTGCGGCCGTGCAATCCAGTCCATGACTACGCCGTTAAAATATTGACGAAAACGCGCATGAGCACCTTGCGCCACACACGGCCTCTACCATTCGGATTCCAGATTGTCCACATTGAGAGCTAGCCCCACGAGCAATGCGAACTGATCCACATGAGTCTCACGGTCCCTTGCCCCGAACCCTGAGCTAATTCCGCGCAGATCTTCCCATTGCTTCCGCGTCAGACACCCGTTGCAAAGTGAATCTGGAAGGCGATAGGATCCTGTCCCCTCTTGCTCTGTTTCTTCATGTCAGAGGGGTAGGCGCCGCCACTGGCACAGGCACCATCGGTCCTGCCGTCTGTGATTTCCGAGCGGAGTCCATAACTACATCCGTGCCGTGATGCCCATGAGTAGGGCGCCAATCCATGAGTCATCATCGCACTGTATCCCATTTGGTAGGTCTATCATGCTTGTGAAATCCTCGGCCTGTACCCTCGTCACCATCGCCCTGCTCTACGGCACTGTACCAGTTTCCGTTGCAGCGGCTCACCCGATGGGGATGCGTTCACCCTTAGCCGTTCACCAGGCTCGTCTTCAAGAGCCATCGCTGCCCATCCAGGTGGTGTCCTATGGCACCTGGTATGGACCACAACGTATCCCAGTTCCTGCGAATGCTCCCCAGGTCTATCGAGTCGACGACGAGCCACTCCGAGGCGTAGCAGACAACCAAGCCTCCGACGAATTAGGCATGGCCAGAAACACTCTCCAAGCGGCCAAGCAGAAGATCGACGAGCTCAAACAACGTGTCGGGGAACTCGTGCTTCAGCTCCATGCCAAGGACACGGAGATCGCCACCTTGCGGTCGAATGCGATCGACAACTCCAAGAGATTTCGTGACGACCTTGCTTCACAAACTGAGGAACTCAGTCAGGCGAAGCGCCGCGTCACTGAAGTCGAGCAACAGATGGCGGCCACCGCAAAGGGACAGGAACTGGTTCAAGCCAAGCGCCGTATCGCCGAAGCTGAACAACTGACCGCCAAGAAAGACCAGGACCTCATACAAGCCAAGCGCCGTATCGCCGAAGTTGAACAACTGGCGGCCAACAAAGAGCTGGAACTGAACCAGGCCAAGCGCCGCATCAACGATGCCGAGCAGCAAACGGCCGGAAAAGAGCAGGAGCTGATCCAGATTAAACGCCGCGTCAGCGATGCCGAACAGCAGACGGCGAAAAAGGACCAAGACGTAGTCCAAGTCAAACGCCGCGTCACCGAGATCGAACAACAGCTGGCCGGGAAAGACCAGGAATTAACACAAGCGAAGCGCCGTGTAGCCGAGGTCGAGCAGCAGATGGCATCTTCAGGACGGGAACAGGAATTGGCCCAGGCCAAGCGTCGAGCCACGGACGCGGAACAACTGATCGTGAAAAAAGAGCAAGAGCTGACGCAGGTGAAGGACGAGTTGAAACAAGTCAGCCAAAAGTTTGCCGACGTGAATCCGCAACTCCTGGCGAAAGAGGCAGAACTCGCACGTGCCAAGCAAATGCTGGTGGATATTGAGTTGAACGCCAATGCCAACACCAGCGCGTCAAAACAGACCGATGCAACGGCCGCACAGGACGAGCCCCCTCCTGCTCTGTCACTCCAGTCGATCGATCAGACACTCTCCGCATCCACCCTGCTTGGCCCCAACACGGACGCCGCCGATGAAGAAGAAACGCTCACGCTTCTCGGAAATAGCGACCTCCGCAAGATCAGCGAGAGCCTGACAAGCCTGCTCCAACCCGAGCTGAAGAAGGGCACGGTCACCGTGAGACAGCGCGGGAATAAACTCACCCTGGCGCTTGCCAACGGTGACCTCTTCTCCACCGGCGACGCGACCGTGACCCTTGGAGGCACCTCCCTGCTCGAACGGATCGGCGCCGTCTTGCACGGGTCCCGATACCAGGCGATTGAGGTAGCGGGACATACCGACAATACCCCATTCAGATCCGACCTTCGAAAGGGCTTTCGCGATAATCAGGAACTCTCCCGCGCCAGGGCGGACTATGCGGTACAGATATTGATCACTGGAGGCCTTCAGAGTGATCGAGTCAAGGCAGTGGGCTATGGGGACAGTAAACCGATCACGACGAATGACACCGATAAGGGCCGGAGCAAAAACCGACGATTGGAAATTGTGATTACCCAGACACCGGAATCAGGAATCGCGATCGGTGAGGGGAAAACGCAAGTCGGCAAGAAATCGCAGGATGGGTCACACAAACGGTGACCTGTTTTAGCAGAAAGACCTGTTCAGAAGCTCTGCTCCCTTCCGAACAGGTCCACACCGCTTCCGTCCACTGACAAAAGAACAAGGCTGGCTGGACTTTTCAGCATCCTGCTAGAGTCTGGTCCGGAGCCGCTCATACCCCTTCTTGAGTTCCTCGATCGCCTGGCCCAATGCATCGCCGACGGACACCGCCGTTTTCCCCACTTCTTCCCGCGCGGCCTCCAGCTTCGGCTTGATATCCTCCCACTGAGTCTCCAGCTTGGCCCATTCGTCCTTCGCTTCTGCCTTCGCCAGATGCAACTGCACTTGCAGCTCATCACGCTGCTGCTTGAAATGTTCGAGAGCCTTCGTAATCTGCTCTGTAACCTCTGCCATAGGACACGCTCCTTTGTAAAAAGGTGGACAGATACCCTGGGAATGGCTACTCAACCTGAATCGTACTCACTCCAGTGTGAACCGCATCATCTCCCAGCCATGCTCAGGACAACCGCGTTGACGGGTTTGTTTGTTGGTTAAACATTCTATTCCCTCTGAGACGGATAGATCTGAATGCACCATACAATCAGCAAACCTAGAGTTCAACCCCCAGTCAGGTTACGCTTGTGGAGGACACCAGGTGGCCAGCTTGAAGTAGGGATGAGGCGGTCTGCGGCTAACAGCCCGGTAGATCTCAAGAAAATGAGGATAACAAGGTAGACCCTCAATTTCACTTGGGTCAAAGAACCCGGCATCGGAGGTTTCTTCCTGATCGGCTCGCGGTACTCCACTGATCACCCTCGCCCCAAACACCGTCTCGACCCCTGACAGCTGATCGCCATTGGGATACACGACGGAGAACCGTTCCCCTGCGAAGACGCCGAGGAGCTGTGTCAGCTCGACGTACACTCCGGCCTCTTCCCAAGCTTCCCGCACCGCCGCGTCCGATGGCAGCTCATGAGGATCGATAATCCCACCTGGCGCCCCCCACGAGCCTGAAGGCTTGTCCTGGACGAGCAACAGCCGTCCTTGGTCATCATAGGCCATCACTGTCACCGTCGGGACGTGCAACAGCGCTGTTCCGATCTTGGCTCGAAGACCTCGAATGAACTCAGGAATAGCCATACGGTCGACGATACCCCATTGCCATCAAAGAATCGAGCTATAACATGCGTGTACCCAGAGCGTTGCGGAGATGATCGGCAATGACATCCGACCCGCCGCAAATCTCCCGCTCAGGGATGAATCATCGAAGGGGGTGGCAGCCCCGTTAGGGTTTCCCTCAAAGGTCAGAACAAGTAGCCTCCCCATGGGCTTCGAGTACCATGGTTCCTGCTCCTCCCCACATTGACAGAGGCGCTAGAGAAAGTGCACCATACATCCCTCGTTGATCTCTTGAAACCTATATCCATTAGGATAATGGGACTGTGCAACACCGGGTTTAATCTTCGAGCATAAGGAGACCAGGATCATGGCATTACTGATTACCGATGAATGTATCAACTGTGGCGCTTGCTTGCCGGAATGTCCGAATGAGGCTATCTTCGAAACGCGCAGCGGGGCAGAAGAAAAGGGACTCCATGTGGGTGACGGCCAGGGCGTGGGCGACAACATCTATGTGATCGCCCATGATCGGTGTACCGAGTGTGTCGGCCATTTTGACGAACCCCAATGTGCCGCCGTCTGTCCGGTCGACAATTGTTGCATTTCCGATCCGGCATACCCGGAAGCGGCTGATGTCTTGCTGGAAAAGGCAAAGACCCTCAATCCTGACAAGTCGATCGACCCGGCAAAAGTGTGGAGCGGCGTCCGGAACTGAACGGGTTGATTTCGCAGTTCCGACTTGAGCAGGCTATTGAATACCCGTTTGTGCCCTCGATACGCTTCGACCTATCGAGGGTACAAATTGACTCAGGATCGCCCACAGGATGCAGAGAACAGGCCGCCCCAGGCCTGTGTGCTGCGGCAGAACTGAAGCGATGCGTTATGCCTGAAAAGGGTCCCAGGTTCCTGACCAATGCCACCGTCATCAAAGTATTAGCAAAAGTCTTTGCGTTCCAAGCCATCGAGATCGACCTCTTGCGTTCTCAGGCTGGCATCTCCGATGCGAAGTGGAAGGCCTTGAAGACCGAAGCCTTTAAGAAAACCTACGCCAAGCAACGGGCTTTTTATGAAGATCGCCTGACCGGCGCCTTCGCGCTTGAGCACATTTCTCAGTCTGAACGCGAGACAAGGCTGCTTGAACTTTGGCTCAAACAGAGCGAAGAGTCTTCCAAGGACGACCCATAACAACATTCCCAGCAACACGGTCCGATCATGATGTATCCGTCCCCAAGATACCTACTCAGGATGTCAGCACATACTCGCGCGAGTCACACATAGTGTGATAGCCCTCATCATTGGAGAACAGCCATGAGCACCAATCGCTTTCTACGGTTTCTCGCCGCGCGAGTGCTGGTTGTCGGAGCGACTGTCTGTACACTCCTGGTCGTGACAGGACAATCGGTGCTGGCTCATGGCATTGAAGATCTGTCCGAGCCGACTCCATCACATGCAGTCTCGTCCAGCTCATCAAATCTCTCCAGCCCCGAGTCGGCCAGACGGCAAGCGGCCTGCTGGGCTCTTACCATTCCCTATGGCGCCGCCAAGATGGTCTATGCGGTCGGCGGAGGGATTGTGGGCGGCCTGGCTTGGACGGTAACGGGAGGGAACATGGGGGTAGCAAAGTCCATCTGGATTCCCTCGATGACAGGTGACTACATCATCCAACCGCAGCACCTCACCGGAGAGAGGCGCCTCTACTTCGTAGGCGTCGCAGATGGCCCTCCAGCATAATTCCGCCGCTCCGCTCGCACATCATCCGCGGGAAAGGGATAGAGCCCTTACCGCTTCTTCACGGTAAAGG
>JAOUGT010000021.1 GCA_029865485.1 Nitrospira sp. | reverse complement strand
CGAGGCAGCCAAGGGCACGTGAGACAACGAGTGACGCCTCGGTTAATCGAATTGGCGAATCCGTTCGAACGACACGGCCTTGCCGAGCCTGGCATCAAGCTCGAGCAAGACGGCACAAAATACCGACGGCCCTGAGGCGACCTCAAACCGCTTGGGCATACCGGTCAAGAACTTCTCGATGGCGAGTTCCTTTTTGACCCCAATGACGGAATGAAGCGGTCCGGTCATTCCGATATCCGTGATATAGGCGGTGCCTTTCGGAAGAATTTGCTCATCAGCCGTTTGCACATGGGTATGTGTGCCGACGACGGCCGTCACTTCACCATCCAAGAAATGTCCCATCGCCATCTTTTCAGATGACGCTTCAGCATGCATGTCGACAACGATGGCTGAGGTTTCCCGTTTCAACCTCGACAACTCACGTTTAGCCGTCTGAAATGGACAATCAATCGTCGGCATGTACACTCGGCCCATCACCTGTAGGACAGCCAAACGTTCGCCGCCTGCGGTCTCAATGACGACACTCCCGCTTCCAGGCACTCCAGGCGGATAGTTGGCCGGGCGCAACAACCGAGGCTCCCGAGAAAAATAGTCGACGGCTTCCTTTTTGTCCCACGCATGATTGCCGGTCGTGACGACAGAAATGCCTATGTCAAAGAGCTCTTCGGCCAACTCCGGTGTGATGCCGAAGCCGCCTGCCGCATTTTCCCCATTGGCAATGACCGCATCGATCTGGCGCTGGGCAACCAGACGCGGCACCGTTCTGGCGAGCGCTCGACGGCCCGGCTCTCCCATGACATCGCCGATACACAGCACCTTCATTTGGCGTATTCCACGTATCGGCTTTCCCGAATCACCGTCACTTTGATCTGGCCGGGATAGGTCAACTCCTGTTCGATCTTCTTGGCCAGCTCGCGTGAGAGCTGGAACGACTCCGCATCCGTGATATCTTCTTGTCGAACGATGACCCGAATTTCACGCCCCGCTTGGATGGCATACGCCTTCTGGACGCCCTTGTGACCGGTTGCGAGCGATTCCAATTTCTCCAACCGCTTCACATAGGACTCAAGTGCCTCGCGCCTTGCTCCCGGACGTGCCGCCGATAAGGCCTCAGCCGCCGCTACTAAGACGCTCTCCGGGCAGATCGGCTCCACTTGTTCGTGGTGCGCCGCGATGGCATTGACGATCTTTGCCGACTCTCCATATTTCTTGGCAATCTCAGCCCCCAGCATGGCATGCGGCCCCTCCTCTTCATGACTGACCGCCTTGCCGATATCATGAAGAAGGGCTCCCCGCCGAGCCAACTTGACGTCGAGGCCTAACTCCGATGCCATGATCCCGCAGATATAGGACGCTTCGCGGGCATGATAGAGATTGTTCTGGCCGTAACTCGTTCGATATTTCAGGCGACCCAGGACTTTAATCAACTCCGGGTTAAAGTCGGAGAGCCCCAGTTCAAAGATGATCTTCTCGGCCTCCTCATACATCAACTTGTCGATGTCGACCTTGACCTTTTCGACGATCTCCTCGATACGTGTGGGATGGATGCGTCCATCGTGCATCAGCCGTTCCAGAGAGACCTTTGCGATCTCGCGACGCAACGGGTCGAACCCGGAAATAATCACGGCCTCGGGTGTCTCATCAATGATGAGATCAATACCGGTCGCAGCTTCCAAGGCTCGGATATTGCGCCCTTCACGGCCAATGATCCGCCCCTTCATTGCATCATTCGGAATTGGGACGACGGAAATCGTCGACTCCGAGACATAGTCGCGAACCACGCGTTGAATCGAGGAGGTAATGATTTCTCGTGCCTCTCGTTCGGCGTTCTCACGGGCCTCTTCAATGGTTCGCTTTGCAAGCCCTACAGCATCCAGCCTTGCCTGAGATTCCATTTCGACGATCAATTGCTTCTTGGCTTCTTCGGCGGTCATCCCCGCCACACGTTCCAACGCCTCGCGGTGCTCACGCTCGGCCTTGGCGCAGGCCGCCTCTTTCGCGACCAACCCTTCTTCCCGCTTGGCGAAATCCTGTTCGCGCTTCCTGGCTTCGCTTTCGCGTTTTTCTACGGCCGTTAACTTTCCATCCAACACCCCTTCTCGTTGAATGAGCCGTTTTTCGACCCCGGATAGTTCCGCTAACTTCGCCTTGTGTTCTTGCTCGAACTCGGACTTCGCCTTAAATGCCAGATCTTTGGCCTCAAACCGGGCTTCCTTGAGCACATTTTCGGCTTCTCGCTGCGCATTCTGGACAACCTGCTTCGCGAGTTCTTCGGCCTCAGCCTGTTTCGCACCAGTCACACGGCGTCGCAGGAGCTCAAATACCCCCGCCCCAACCACGGCACCGATGATCAGAGACAGCACGATGGACATAATCGTTGCAGTAGAAATGGGAGTCACCCCCTTCTTAAATTTCGCCTGCTCGGATCCGCTGGGACCGAGCCAGGCACACCAGGGCACACACGGACAACAAGTACGATTCGGACATGTGCGGTGACGAGGAAGGAAGGGCCTTAGGAGACTGGAAACCGCTTCACTTGGAAGAACGGGCGTTCATCAGGATACAACTTGCTCACCTGCCGGGCTCCACTGCTTGCCACACCCACCCTCATCATCAACATGAGGCGGTGAACAAGACAGCGACTGTCGCGTGATCATCACCCTCTCCGGCCGGCATCTGCCACGATCGTAGCGCACCTTGAGCATCTGCCCGTCCCAAGTCGAACTGACAGTGCTGACCACGCACGATCCGCAAATTGCGCACCCCTTGAATAAACACTTCGTATCCCTTCAGAACAAACCTGCCTGTGGCTTTTCTTGACGCGTATTTCCAAGTCTTTCAACGGTTCAATGCAGTGCCCTTACCTCATCCACCGACACCGACTTATCTACACGATAACAAAGGGACTCTTTGAAAGCAAGGCGAATCACCGCTATCGAAAGAGCGACGACGGCATCTGCTCCTCGATCGATTCCATTAACGTCACCATCCGGCGTTCGACATCGGCCTCCCCTTGGACCCGTTTCTTCTCGGACTCAAAGAGCTGATGGGCAAGGTTAATGGCAGTGAGCACGGCCAATTTCGAGGGCGTCGTGGTTTTCATGCCTTCCGCGAGGTGTTTCATATGGTCATCGACAAAATGAGCCAGCCGCCGGACATAGGCATCATCGCTGTCTCCGGTGATGGCATACCGCTGACCATAAATTTCCACATCGATGGTCTTAGTCAATGGCCACCTCCTTTGGATCTTCGATACATTCGAGCAGCTCGATCTCGCTCATGACTTTTTCGATTCGCGTCTTGATGTCAACTCGCTCCATTTCCCATCTGCGACTCATATCATCCTGCTGGGCCAACCGCTGGTGAGCGGTCTTGAGTTCCTCCTCCAAGAGTCCGTTCTTTCGTTTGAGCTCTTGCACGAGCTTGACCAAGTCACGAATTCGCGTTTCGAGCGCATCCAGTCGATCCAGCGACATAATCATCCCCTCTTGGTTAGAGGCCACAACGGATTGTGGCGCACTATAAAAATTTCACAAGATCCTGTCAAGAAACGGTTTTGGGAGCACCGAATAAGCGCAGATACTCCTTGTAACTACGGAGCACCCGCTTCACATATTGCCGGGTCTCTTGGTACTGAATCAGCTCGACGAACTCATCCTGGCTTCGATCGCGATACATCGCCGCCCAGGTCCCCACAACGACCGGGCCGGCGTTGTACGCTGCAATCGTTTGGACGACATTGCCGGAAAACTGTGCCAGCAGTTGTTCCACATACCGCACACCGATCCGAATGTTGACTTCTTGATCGAAGAGATCCTCTCGAGACACGTTCGGCAAATGATGTTGCTGCGCCACGGCACTGGCCGTGGTCGGCATCACTTGCATCAAGCCGATGGCGCCGACGCGTGAAACCGCCTTCCAATCATACTGGCTTTCCTCTCGGATGATCGCGGCAACCAGAAAGGGATCAACGCCGTTGGTCGCCGAGAGCTTAATCGTCGGGATCAATCCGGTTGGATAGGCCACGTTCCACAAGCCGTCGGCGACCGTTCCACCGGTTCGCTCCAATTTTTCGCGAAATCGTGATCGTACGAGCCGCAGCGCATGATGATACGCACCGACCTCATTCAACATGATGGATAACGCCGCCAACACCTCGGGATTTCGACTATACCGATCCGTCAAGGCACTCAGCTCCCTCGCGGCATCCTGTTCTCGGCCAAGCAGCCTCAATTCCATCGCTCGTCTGAAGGCTGACTGTTGTTCAATCTGTGTTCGATTCGCGGCCTGACTGTCCTGAGCCGGTACATGAGCGGTCTCAGAAACTGCTTGAACGGATGGCACGGACGCAACCTCCGGCTCCTGTTCCGGTCGTGGAAGAATCGGTATGCCCCTCTGTTCACGTGCCATCTGGCAATAGTATGTGTAGGGGTACCGTTGGCAGAGTTGCACAAACAGATCTTTCGCTTTCGTCTCCCCAAGCTGCCCGTGAGCGCGAGCGATCCAGTAGAGCGCTTGTGGTTCGAGATCACTGCCCTTTTGCTCGGTAATCTGTTGCCACACACGGATCGCTTCTCGTTGGCGATCCGTTCGATACAGCAACCACCCTTCCCGCCATTGGGCCTCGGTTCGTTGAGAAGCGGGCTCACCCATCTTGGCAACATGCCGATACCGCTCGGCGGCTTCGTCGAACCGGGATTGATCATCCAACCAGATCCCTGCAAACAAATTGATCTGTCCCTTCTGCTCCGGAGTTAAGGTCCGCTTCGAGAGCGCACGACACAAATCCAACAACTTCTCTCCCAATCCCTGGCGGAGATAGACCCTCGCCAGCCAGACCGTCGCTTCATCCCCTCGAGGCCCTTGATCCTCAGTCAGGGCAGAGAACGTGTCGCGTGCCTGGTCGTAGGTCTTGAGCCGAACCTGCGCGATCCCCAATTTGAGCTTGACATCCGCGCGTTGTGAAGAGGAGGGATCGAGGGTCATGAACTTCTTGAGCTCATCGATCGCTTCCGAATGGAGAGACTGGGCGAGAAACGACTGGGCGCGTTCATAATGCAGATCGGGAGAGGCACTCCATGTCGCGCCTCCGTTGCTGCTGGTCAACAGCCCCTCGGCTTCCTTCGCCTCCTTCGTCTGTGGAAACTTCACCCAGAGCTGCTTCAAGATGTCTCGAGCTTCAGTGAGCTGATTTTCACGGAGATAACAGGTAGCCAACCGCAACCACGCCTGCGCGACCTGGGGATCTTTCTCGTTCCCATTCACCGCCTTGACAAGCCACGCGATGGCCTCAGGGCAACTCGCGGCTCGGTACCAGGCTTCACCGGCACGAAGCGCGACCAGGTTGAGGAGGTTGGAATCGGGAACTGCTTGCGGCACTCCCTCGAACATCGCCGCAGCCTCCCTGACCTCCCCCAGTCGTAAGTGAGTGTCCCCGATCCAGAATCGGATGTAATCGTCGAGGACCGGAAAGTCTTGTTGGGCAGCTCGGAGATACGGTAGGGCAGCAGCAGGATTGCGATCCGACAGAATCACCCCGGAAAGCAAGCCGGCGCGTTTGGCCCAGATCGAGACTGGAAATCCCTCGATCACTTTACGGAGACGTTCGAGTTTCAGCGCGACGACTTGATCCTTCGTCAGGACATTTCCCAATCGTTCCCTTGGCCAGACCGCTGCCAGAAAACAGTCTTCGGGAGATGCACAGCCCTCATGATTCGTTTGTTCCAGCGCAACAACTTGCGCGGCGCGCGTGGCGTGCGAGGGCACGACCACACCAAGCAGCGCCGTACAGATACCGATGATCAGCGACACGTCACGGTTTCTCATGGCCATCCATCGCAGTTCACTCCTCCTCATTATATACAGAGCCACCGACAATGGAAAAAGAATTGCGGGTCAGTGAGCGACCCGAATCATATGCGAGGTGACCTGCGCTATGGTAGGCTGCTCCTTCAGCGAGGAAATATTATGGCCGACCCATCGGTCCCGCACCCGACCACAACCGTTCATCTCTTGGCGCTCACCGAACTGCAGATGGCCCGGTTCGTCCGCACACAGCGCTGGCCCGCATACCGGGCCGGTCAAATTCTGCGCTGGTTATACCAACGGCGGCTCCGAACGATCATGGACATGACCGATCTCCCCATGCAGGATCGCTTAGCACTCTCTCAATCGGCCTCTATCGGTCGTTCGGCGCAGGTGACGGCTCTCCGGTCGCAAGATGGAACACGCAAAATACTGTTGACTCTCGACGATGGAATGACGGTCGAATCCGTACTGATTCCGGACGACACCAGGCTGACCCTCTGTGTGTCGACACAGGTTGGCTGCATGTTGGACTGTGGGTTTTGCCTCACCGGACAGATGGGGTTGAAGCGTAATCTCAAGTTGCATGAGGTCCTCGATCAAGTTCTGAGCGCGCAAGACCTCCTGACGTCCGATGAACACATCACCAATCTCGTCTTCATGGGAATGGGAGAACCCCTCGCCAATGTCGATACACTCAGAGCCGCCGTGGCCGGCCTCACGAACAACGCCTGGGGCCTGGGATGGTCGCGGAGACGCATTACGGTCTCGACAGCCGGTCTGGCATCCCGCCTCTCGGAAGTGGCGGCGATGGGCGTGAATCTCGCCATCTCCCTGAATGCCACCACGGAAGAACAACGTCGAGACCTGATGCCTGCCGCCAGTGACATCGCATCCCTGAAGTCGCTCCTGGCCGCTTGTCGACGATACCCGCTTGCACCCCATCAACGGTTGACGTTCGAATACGTTCTGCTGGCCGGTGTGAATGACCTTCCGGCCGATGCTCGGCGCCTCGTACAGCTATTGAAATCGTTGCGCTGCAAAGTGAATCTGATCCCGTTCAATGAGTTCCCGGGAAGTCGGTTTCATCGTCCACCGGATAAAGACGTGCTGCGCTTTCAATCCGACCTCCGCAAGGCGGGGCTCGATGTCTACGTCCGTAAGAGTCGTGGGCGTGACGTGTATGGCGCCTGCGGACAACTCGGTGACGTCGCCGGCAACCGATCCCCCGTTACCTTGACAGCTATTGAAACTCGTTGTTAGCATGACCTATTCAACATCCATCATGATCAGGCCGATAATCACACGCACTTGGTTTGCCTGCTTAGTAGGGATCCTCTTGATCCTGGGTGAGCGCTCCATCTCCATGGGGGCCGACCCCAACGAATACATCCTCTCAAACGGAATGAAAGTGCTGCTCATCGAGGTGCCGAAAGCCCCGGTGGCCACGGTCCAAGTCTGGTACAAGGTGGGCTCCCGAAATGAAGTCATGGGGCGTGCGGGACTCTCACACATGCTCGAGCACATGATGTTCAAAGGGACGGCCAGATACCCCAAAGGCTCTTTTTCCCGCATCATCCGAAAGAATGGTGGGATCGACAACGCCTTTACCGGCCAGGATTTCACCGCCTATTTTGAAAATGTGGCGGCTGACCGTGTCGGGCTTGCCCTAGAGCTGGAAGCCGACCGGATGCAGGGATTGCTGCTCGATCAGAGTGAATTCCAGACCGAGCGCGACGTTGTGAAAGAGGAACGCCGCCTGCGGTCCGAGGATGACCCACAAGGCGCCTTAGTTGAAGCCCTGTTTGCCCAGGTCTTCATGAGCCATCCCTATCATTGGCCGGTGATCGGCTGGTTCGCAGACCTCGATGCGATGACGATCGAAGATCTCCAGCGACACTATGACACCTTTTACTCCCCCAACAATGCCACCTTAATCGTGGTGGGCGACATCAAAGCCGACTCGCTGCTCCCCATCATCAAGCGATTGTTTGAGCCGATTCCCCGAGGCCCATCACCGAAGCAGATTCTGCCGCCTGAGCCGGAACAGCGCGGCGAACGTCGGTTTCTGCTCAAACGAGAAGCACAGGTTCCGTTCGTGATGATGGGTTTCCGCATCCCCAACTATACGAGCGACGACAGCTATGCCCTTGACCTCCTTGAGTCGATCCTCTCGCGCGGAAAGAGTGCTCGTCTCTATCAGAGTTTGGTCTATGACCAGAAGATGGCCCTGGCCGTCGGGGCCGAGTACAGTTTGTTACAAACCGATCCCGGACTCTTCTATTTTTACGCGCTGGTCAATCCTGGAGCGAAGGTCGAGGCTGTGGAAGAAGCCCTCCAGCGCGAAGTGACGCGTCTTCAGAATGAGCCGCCATCGGAGCTGGAACTCCAGCGAGCGAAGAACCAAGTCGAAGCATCGCGCGTATTTGAGCAAGACTCCAATTTTCGCCATGCCATGCTTATGGGACAAGCCGAGACCGTCGGCGCAGGGTGGCGACGAGTCAATCAGTTCGTGGAGCGTATCCGTGCGGTCACTGCCCATGACATTCAGCGTGTCGCAAGACAGTATTTAACGCCGGACAATCGGACCACTGGGATTCTCATCCCCTTGCCGGCCAAACCCCTCGAATCGCCCTCCCCAGCGACCCACGATGGAAAGTCCTAGGACGCTATGAATCACAAGGCTACCCCTGCGGGCTATTCCAGTTCCGATGGCCGATCTGTTCGAAGACGTTCGTTTTGCCAGCGACTGAGCTGGGCTCTGGGTGTGGGAGTCTCGATGAGCCTTCCCTTGGCTGCGACCGCGGCCGACATGGCACCGGTCAAGTTCACCACACCGAATGGGATGACCGTTGTCGTGCTAGAGCAACATTTCCTTCCCATCGTGGAACTCCATGCGCTCATCAAGGCCGGCTCGTCACAAGACCCTCCGGAGAAGGCGGGTGTTGCGAACCTCGTTGCCAGCCTGCTGGATGAGGGCACCACGTCACGATCGTCCAAACAACTCGCCGAACAAATCGACTTTGTCGGTGGATCACTGGGAGCCCAAGCCAGTGAAGATTTTACGACCGCGTCCGCCCGCATCCTCAGAAAGGATATCGATCTGGGGTTTACGCTGCTTGCCGATATTCTTCAGCGCCCGGGCTTCCCGAAACCGGAATTTGAACGGGTTCGATCACAAATTCTTGGTGAAATAGCGAGCGACAATGATGACCCAGGCCATGTGGCCATGAAGGCGTTCAACCAGTTGGTCTTTCAGAATCACCCCTATCGCTGGCCGGTCCATGGAACTGAGGAGACGCTCAACAAGATCACCTTGGCCGATATCCAAAGCTTCTACGCCAAAGAATACCTCCCCAACCAAGTCATCCTGACCATCGTCGGCGACGTGACGATTGAACAGGCAACGTCACTCGTTCAGATTCATTTTGGATCCTGGAAGAAAGGCCCTGCACCACCTCGACCAGCCCGGAAGCCGTCCAACATCGATAAAAAGGCCGTCCAATTCATCGACAAAGATTTAACGCAGTCTACTATTGTGTTGGGTCACGCTGGAATCAGCCGAACCAACCCGGACTTCTATGCGGTCACCGTCATGAACCATGTCCTCGGAGCCGGTGGATTTTCCTCCCGGCTCATGGATTCTATCCGCGACAAACAGGGTCTTGCCTACGGCATTACAAGCCACTATGACGCGAGAGCCATGCCGGGATCGTTCTGGGTCAACCTCCAGACTCGAACGGAGACCACCAACCAGGCCATCACGAGCGTCTTAGCCGAGATAAAAGCAATCCGTGAGGCGCCGGTGACCGACCAGGAACTCGCCGAGGCAAAGTCGTTTCTGATGGGGAGTTTCCCATTACGGTTGGACTCAACGACCAAGCTGGCGCAAGTGTTGGGTCAGGTTGAATTTTTCGGACTCGGATTCGACTACTTCAGCCAATACCCAAAATGGATTGACCGCGTCACGAAGGATGACGTTCAGCGCGTGGCCAAGCAATACCTCAACCCCCAGCTCTACGCCCTCGTGGTGGTGGGGAACATTACCAAGGCAAAAGTCCGTCACTAGCGAGACGCTTGACCATCACCCATGCAAGCCGCTGCACTCCAAGAGAAGCTTGATCGACTCCGAGCCCTGCTCACAGAATTGGGGTCCGTGGTTGTCGCGTATTCCGGCGGAATCGACAGCACCTTCGTGCTGAAAGTCGCGCACGAACAACTCGGGGACAAGGCGGTCGGCATCACAGCCGTCTCACCCACATTCCCGTTGCTGGAGCTGGAAGCGGCCGAGCGGGTCGCTCGGGAAATTGGAGCTCGTCATGAAACCGTACAAACGGATCAATTGGCCATTGACGACTTCGTCAAGAATGACGCCAACCGCTGCTTTCACTGCAAAACCGATTTGTATCAGCTGCTTGGGACTGTCAGACAAGCAAAGGCCGCCGCATATATCGTGGATGGAACCAATTTGGACGACCTCGGTGATGATCGCCCCGGTATGAAGGCAGCACGGGAATGGGGAGTGCGCAGCCCGCTGGTCGAGGTCCAGCTATCAAAAGCTGACATCCGCATCCTGGCCAAGGAACTCGGTCTATCGAACTGGGATAAACCTGCCGCAGCCTGCCTGTCGTCACGCATCCCACGTGGGATGCCGATCACACTGGAAAAGCTGAGCCGGGTTGAGGAAGCCGAGGCGGTGCTTCAGCACGAGGGTCTCCGCCATTTTCGAGTCCGGAACCATGGCGACATTGCCAGAATTGAGGTGGCCCCGAGCGATTTACCCTGGCTCATTGAACCGACTCGTTGCAGACGAATCAGTGCTCGACTGAAAGAACTAGGGTTTCGGTTTGTGGCGGTAGATCTGGACGGGTATCGCCCAGGGGGAGTCAGCCTGAGCTGACGCCCCCTGCATACCCCTGATAGGGATAAACTAGCGCTGCTGTGATCGAGAAAGAGCTTCGAGCGCGTCGTCTGCGAACTTCCGTTGATCAGCTTCCGTCAAGCTCCGCTGCACAACCTTTTCCGCAACCATGAGAGCCAGTTCCGTAGTCTGGGTACGGATGTCCTGAAGGGCCTTACGCCGTTCTTGCTCGATTTCCCTTGTGGCATCACCTTTAATCCGCTCGGCATCAGCAGTCAGCCGTTGCTCGTTTTCATCGAGCAGGCGCTGCGCGCGGTCTTTTGCCGCCGCAAGGATGGCCTCTGCCTCCTTACCAGCCGCACTGAGTTTCGCCTCATATTCCTTCAGCCGAGTCTCAGCATCTGATCGATGACGCTCAGCTAGATCCAGGCTGTCCTTAATTTTCTTTTCTCGTTCCTCAAGGACGCTGAGGATGCCAGGAAAGGCATACTTATACAGAATGAACAATAGAATGCCGAAAGACACGACTTCCCAGAAAATCAGGGAAGAGAAAAAATGAGATTCAAACTGTGGCATACGTGCGTTCGTGAAACGTTATGCGTGAAACATCAGCCGAGAGTATCCTCGAGCAACGGTCAACGAATAACGGTTAACGCTCCTTATTTACGGAATCCCATGATAATGAAGGCGATGACCAGGCCATAGAGCGCAATGGCTTCCACCAATGCGAAACCGATCCACATGTACTTCGTGACACGCGCTTCAGCCTCGGGCTGACGTGCCACCACTTCGATCATCTTTCCGAAAATAAACCCGATGCCAACACCCGCTCCGGCAAATCCTGCCGCGGCACATCCCATACCGATTAACCCTGCTGCTGCTGAATCCATTATGTCTTACTCCTCTCTTGTCTAAACTGGCATGCGCTAATGCGCGTGCTCATCATGGCCATGTAAATGAAATGCGTCGCCCAAGTAGACGCAGGTCAAGATACTGAAAATATAGGCTTGAATAAAGGCAATACCGAACTCCAACCCATAGATGGCGACCGTAAACGCAAAGGGCAACCATCCGATCAACAGCCCGCCGCCGATCGTGAGGCTGAACAACACCGCAAGCATCACATGCCCCGCCGTCATGTTGGCAAATAACCGAACCGCCAGCGAAACCGGTCGAGCCACCTGGCTAATGATCTCGATCGGAATCATTAACGGAATCAACCAGCCCGGCGTCCCAGGAGGAACCAGAATACCCAGGAACTTCGCCCCATGTAACATGAACCCCATAACCAGGCTCAACGCATACACGACGCAGGAAAAGACGGCCGTCACAATTATCTGGCTTGTCACCGTGTAGCTACCTGGAATCAATCCGATCAGATTGCTGAACAGGATGAATACGAAGAGGGTGGCAACCAGGGGGAAAAATCGCATCCCCTCTTTCCCCATCGTGTCCAAGATCATACTGCGAATAAAATCCACCATCATCTCTGCCAGACTCTGCAATTTGCCAGGGACCAATTTTCTTGCAGACCCAGCCATTACCATGAGCACCGCCGAGACCAGCACGACGATCCACATAAAGACAACGGCTTTGTTGATGGAAATATCGAATCCGCCGAGCGAAATCGGAATCCAATTCTGAAGTTCAAATTGATGAAGTGGGCTTTCTTCCACGTTGTTCTCGCCAGTCCTTTAAATGGTTTGAATGATGGAATCTTCGTTTGAAATGCTATGTCTTCGGCCACCGTTGGACCGACCGATAGGCATTTCTCATCCCTGCCACGATCCCCATCAGAAGTCCGATAATCATGCTCCATGGGGTCGAATCAAAAACATACGTATCACAGACCCACCCCAGTGCTCCTCCCACAATCAACGCCGCGAGCAGATCAGTTGCGATCCTGATCGCTTGGCCGAGCCCCGCATATAAGGGATCTTGTGGAGGGGCCATTCTGGAACCCATTGGAGGCGGAGCACGCAGTCACAACTCTGCCGTTGATGGGCGAGCAATTTAAGCAAAGATCCGCCAGTAATGTCAAGCCGTTAGACATCTATCCTCCCCAGAAACCTCTGCGGTATAGTGAGCCCACGTTATTTTGCGGTGCTGATCAAGACATCTTGAACCATGCAACAAGATACATCATCGACATTTTTACACGGCCCCCCTTCACCGCTTATCGTCTTTCGCCCCTGTCCATCAACGAACCCCTTGGAACTGTATGGAAACATCGCCTCAACCGGACATCCGTCCTTTCTATTGGAAAGCGGCGGTGGGAGATCGATGGGACGATATTCGTACTTTTCCACAGACCCCTATTACCGGCTGGCCGGAATGGGCAGCCATCTGGTAGAACGACCAGCCGGAGCCCACAGGACGTCAGGAGTCCTTCCCTTTCAAAGGTTGGCTCAACTGTTCGCTGACCAGCCCATCGCTCGCCCTCCCGACGCCCCTCCATTTTTTGGAGGAGCCGTGGGTTACTTCAGCTATGATCTCGTCCGCCAATTCGAGACCTTGCCATCGCTGGCCTCACCTCATCCCACCGTTCCAGACTTGGAATTCGCTTTTTTTGATCTGGTCGCTGCAGTCGACCATGATCGGAACGATCTCATCCTCATGTTCTGTCCGCCACTGACACGATTCCTGGGCGAGTCTCGAGAACACTTGCTCCGCGAAGGGAAAGACCGGCTTGCTGAATTCGAAGCCCGATTGACGCAATCAGATAGGGCCGCCGCCAGTCCCGATGATCTAGGTCGCCTCACCTTTACTCCGGAGCAGGATCGATCAGCCTACATGCAGAGCGTCCTCCGGTGCCAGGACTACATCGCCGCCGGTGATATTTACCAAGCGAATCTCTCCCACCGCTTCACGGTCAATTGCCCCGCACTCCGTCAAGGACACCTGCAAGCCGATCTCTCCGCCTATCGTCGCCTCCGAGCCCTGAACCCCTCACCCTTTGCTGGATTGCTCCGGCTCGATACCGTTCGGCTCATCAGCTCATCCCCCGAACGCCTTGTTCGGCTTGATGGCCGTCACGCCGACACCAGACCGATCGCAGGAACCAGGCCCCGAGGAACAACGTTGCTCCAGGATCAACGCTTCATCGAGGAGCTGCATGCCAATGAAAAGGAGCGTGCGGAACACATCATGTTGGTCGATCTTGAGCGCAATGATCTCGGCCGTGTCTGCCGCTTCGGGAGCGTCCAAGTGGATGAAATTATGACATTGGAGCAGTACTCGCATGTCAGCCACCTGGTGTCACATATCACCGGCACGCTCACGGATCAGGCGACCGGGTTCGACCTCCTGAAAGCCATGTTTCCCGGAGGCACGATCACCGGCGTCCCGAAGGTCCGCTGCATGGAGATCATCGACGAATTGGAACCGGTCCGTCGCGGCCCCTATACCGGCTCCATGGGATACCTCAGCTGGAGCGGCGATCTTGACTTCAACATCCTGATCCGTACGCTCACGATGATGAACGGCACAGGCTATCTCCAAGTCGGCGCCGGCATTGTGGCCGATTCCGACCCGGCATGCGAGTACGAAGAAACCATCCATAAGGCCCAGGCTTTTTTCAGTGCTTTTGAGTAGCACAATGTGGATCTATCTCAACGATCGATTTGTACAAGACCACGAAGCCGTGACCTCGGTCTTCGACCATGGGTTTCTGTACGGCGACGGAGTTTTTGAAACAATGCGTTCGTATGGCCCTCGCCTCTTCATGCGAGACCACCACCTGGCACGACTGTTCCGGTCAGCCGACGCCATCGGGTTGAGAGTTCCGATTCCTCTCGCACGATGGACCGACATCCTACATGCAGCCATGAAGCGCAATGGGGTGGGAACCGATCAACGAGATGCCTATCTGCGAGTTACGATTTCGCGAGGCGTCGGAGACATTGGACTGGATCCGGCTCTATGTTCCTCACCGACCGTCGTCGTGATGACGAAGCCTCTGGTCCCACTGGCCTCCCACCTCTATGAACAAGGCGTCGCCGTGATGGTCGCATCGACCAAGCGTAACCTGCCAAGTGCGCTCCCACCGCAAATCAAAACCACTAATTTTCTCAACAACATCTTGGCCAAGCGAGAGGCCATCGCAGCGAACGCGTTCGACAGCTTGCTGCTGAATTGGGAAGGACACCTGACCGAAGGCACAACCAGCAATCTCTTCTTTATCCGGAACGGACGGCTGAGCACGCCCTCCTTAGACTGTGGACTCCTCAACGGCATCACCAGACAAGTCGTGATGCAATTGGCCAAAGAACTTCACCTGCCCATCGAGGAAGGGCACTTTACCGCTGATGAACTTCAGCAGGCTGATGAGTGTTTTTTGACCAACACCAGCATGGAAATCATGCCGGTCGTTGCCGTCGACAACAAGCAAATCGGGGATGGGGTACCAGGCCCACTGACTCGCAGGCTACACACACGGTTTCTTGAGGCTCGAGATCGATTCTCCGAACCACTCATATCCAGTTAACCCCTCAGATTTCCTGACATTTCACCAGGGTAGTCATAAGGCTGCGCAGCAGAAGATCCGCAATTTCTTGACAGTCCGCTAGGGACTGCTATCGTGTAACCATGCTGAATCACAGATTCCCGTTCCCCTCCCGGCGTATGTGCACCGGCCTGGCAGCTACGCTCATACTTGGCACTTGCCTACTGAGCATGGTTCTGCCTTTGCGGGCAGAGATCTATCAGTATATTGACTCCAAAGGGACCATTTCTCTGACGAATGTCCCTTCTGATATCCGATATCGCCGAGTCGACATTCGCCCAAATCGATTGCACCCGGTCATTTCCGAGCAGGAGTTGGAGCCGATGATCAAGAGAGTCTCACGGCAACATCAACTCCACCCGGCTCTTATCCGCGCTGTCATCAAGGCCGAATCTAATTTTGATCCCCGTGCCGTGTCACGATCCGGCGCGATTGGATTGATGCAGCTCATGCCGCAGACCGCGCTTCAGTTGGACGTTCGAGATCTGTACGATCCGGAAGATAATATCGGTGGTGGGACGAAGTATCTCCGTCAGTTACTGGATCGATTCCGAGGAAATCTTCCCCTTGCCCTGGCTGCCTACAATGCGGGAGAGCACGTGGTCGACCGGTATCGTACCCTTCCACCGATCGACGAAACACGTCAATATGTCCGAAAGGTCCTCCGATACTATCGAGGTTTTCTCGCACATGACCTCGCGTCGACCGGTCACATCATCCCGTCTTCGGGGTACGCAATGGCACCAGCTGCCCCTGAGGTTTCAATCCCACCCGCCCAGTAGGCCGATCTGTCGGACGCAATCGGCTATGCGCCTTCCATCCAGGACGCCGAGTCCCGGGGAAATCGGATCGGTAGTGAGCCCCGACGCTGTTCTCCCTCCACAAGGCCGCTTCCGCCACACAACGCGCCACTTGGACCATATTCTTCACCTCGAGGTCTGCTCGACTCGAAAAAGATCGGGAGACCATCCGTTCCCATCGGGCAAGTTGAGCCGTGGCCCGAACTAATGACTCCCGGGATCGGATCAACCCGACTTGGCCCCACATAATCCGCCGCAGAGAGTTCCGCACCTTTTCTGCATCATCGAGTCGCTCACCGTGGCCACGAGGCAACGATTCACAGGACATGATCACGTTCGGTGTCGAGCAGCGAGCAGCCGACGCGATGGCGGCCACGCCGGCCCGCCGCCCGAACACCAGCCCTTCCAGTAATGAATTACTCGCCAGCCGGTTGGCCCCGTGCACGCCGCTGCATGCCACCTCTCCAGCCGCAAACAAACCCGGCAACGTCGTCGCTCCATTAAGGTCGGTCGTGACCCCGCCCATCATGTAATGGGCGCTCGGAGAGACCGGGATCCACTCTTCCGTAATATCAATGTCATGGCGAAGGCAGGTTGCATAGATCGTGGGAAAGCGACGTTTGACAAACTCCGCTCCCAAATGTGTGACATCGAGATAGACATGCCGGGCACGCGTCGCCGCCATTTCTGCCCAGATAGCCCGTGCCACGATATCCCTCGGAGCCAACACGCCAAGCGGGTGGTATCGCGTCATAAACGACTCGCCTTTGTTATTGCGGAGCTGCCCCCCTTCCCCGCGCATGGCTTCCGACAACAAGAACGGTGGGCTCGACGGCAGATAGAGCGACGTTGGGTGAAACTGGACGAACTCCATGTCCTGAAGTTCCGCCCCCGCACGAAAGGCCATGGCCATCCCATCGCCCGTGGCATTGGGTGGATTCGTCGTTCTGGCAAAGATCTGGCCGGCGCCACCGGTCGAGAGCACGACGGCTTTTGCCGGAATGATGAATTGCTCACCGGAGTTTTCGTCGAGTACCACCGCCCCGCAACAGCACCCCCCCTCGACGACGAGATCCACTGTAAAGTGGTAATCCAAGCGGGCAATCCGCTGTTGCCGACTCGCCTGTGCCATGAGGGCTCGGACCATCTCGTTTCCCGTCGCGTCGCCTCGTGCACGAAGAATGCGGCTACGGCTGTGCGCAGCTTCCCGCGCAAAGGCAAACTTTCCGCCGGCCTTGTCGAATTTCGCTCCCCACCGGATTAACTCCTGAATTCGACCTGGGCCTTCTTCCACCAGGACCCGTACCGCCTCTCGACGGCACAACCCATGCCCCGCCTTCACCGTATCCGTCAAGTGAATGGAGACATCGTCTTCTTCGCTCAGCGCAACGGCAACGCCACCTTGGGCAAAGATCGAATTGCTCTGGAGAGGGTGCCCCTTGGTAAGCATGATCACTCGCCCGACCCGGCAGAGCTCCAACGCGGCACGAAGCCCGGCCACTCCGCTCCCGATGACAAGAAAATCAGCTTCCGGCACAGATCGCGGCATTGGTTATCGTAGAGGAGAGGATGGCTGGGACAACATCTGCTTGGTCTGCATCCCGAATGGCAAATCGCCCTGCGCTCCGCGCAAAAGAATCGAGCCCGTCCCGACCCATTGCAATCGAGCATGGCCACGCTGCCGCGTGCCCGTGTCATTGGCGTCTTTCTTCCATGTCCCCTGCCAATTCACCAGCACGTCAAGGTCGTCTTTTGCCATCATGACTCGCTCAATCCTGAACTCAAGCGTAATGGCATGGAACGCTTCGAAATCCATCTCCGCTTGTCGTTGCAGCTCATCCGTCTGATCGCTCGAAGACATCATCGACCGAAACCCGACCCGATCCTTTTGTTCATAGGCGTTTCGGAGAGATTCTAGGGCTTGATCAAGACGAAGCAGCCGCTCATGCTCGGCGGGGTATTGAATGGTCTTAGCTGGACAGCCTGAGACAAGAAATGCCAGCAGCACAAGCCATCCCATGCCCAGAGTCAGCGAGAAGGAGAGTCTCCTGGCAAACATAATAAGGCAGTATAACATAGGGGAAAAGCGTGCCGTGAGCTTGCATTTTTCAGAAAAAGCTTTTAGACTCCCCCCTCTTTAGGAGATACTAAGCATGTCAAGCGTCTTGAAGAAACGCCGGAAGAAGATGCGCAAGCACAAATATAAGAAGCTGCGCCAACGTCAAAAATTCCTTCGCCGGAAAAGCTAGACTCACCCTGCGTGGCGGGAGGAGAAGGCCGTGTCTGAGGGCAAGGGCAAGAAAGTTCGCATCCGCGTACGGACGGTCAGTTGTACCTACGTGGGAGACTTCCTGGTACCCCCAATGCGGCATCGTGTATCCGACGCGATTAACGAAGAAGCACGTCTGTTCATTAGCCTCACCGACGTGGTCATCAACGAGAAAGACCAGTCGGAGTTCGTCGCGGTCAACAAGAACCTGATCGAGTCAATCGTTCAGATCTAACCTCGTCTCTCCACCCACCTCCTGTCACTCCGATATCGTGTGACTGGGCGTGAACCAACCGCTCACAATAGTCACGATCGATTAACCATCTGCCTGGCCATGGTGATCTTCAAGCGCTTCCTCCCATTCGTTCGTCCCCATGTGCCACGCCTGTTGCTGGCCGGACTCCTTGTAGCCGGGGTCGCAGTGATCAACCTCAGCTTGGTTCGACTGGCTGGCACACTCTGGGATGTCATCACCGTTCAACATGACGCTGACAAGATGACGCGCTCCATCGGGCTGTTCCTCGGCCTGGTGATTCTCCAGGGGCTCTGCTCGATGGGCCATAGTTACCTGACCGCCTGGGTCTCCCAGACCGTCGTGGCGGATTTTCGCAAACATCTCTTCGGTCACCTGCAGAAGCTCACGGTCAGCTTTTTTGCTCGCCGGCGTACCGGAGAGTTACTCTCCCGGGTGATGTCCGATGTCACCGTCATACAGTCCCTCGTCACAGAAGCTCCCATCGACGGGGTCAAACAGTTCGTAACCTTCGTCGGAGGCATCACGTTCCTGCTCCTGATGAACTGGCGGCTCTGCCTGCTGATTCTCATTCTCCTCCCGCTGTTGGTGGTCGTCTCCAAAATGTTCGGCCGCCGGCTGAAATCCCTATCGACCTCGATTCAAGACCACACCGCCGCGCTCAGCACTCTGACCGAAGAAGTTATTTCCGGCATTCGCATCGTCAAATCCTTCGTCCAGGCACAACGAGAGCAGACCCGTTTTGCTGATCAGATTGAGCAGACACTGAACCTGACACTCCGTCGAGCCGGCATCATGGCCATCTTCATTCCGGTGATCAGCCTGCTGACATTCTCCTCGGCCACCGCCGTGCTGTGGTACGGAGGCCGCCAGGTGATCGATGGTGTGGTGACGCCGGGTGATCTCTTCGCCTTCGTGTTGTTTGCGGGAATCTTGATCGGTCCCTTCAGCAGTGCGGCCAAGATCTTTACCCAGATCAAGGAGACACAGGGGGCGACCCAGCGGGTCTTTGAGATCCTGGATGCCAAGCCGGACATTGACGATCGACCGAACGCACAACCGCTCCAAACCGCCGCCGGCCACGTACGAATGGAAGACGTAAGCTTCACCTATGATGCTCGCCAGCCGGTCCTCTCTCACCTATCATTTGAAGCGAAGCCAGGCGAATTGGTCGCCTTCGTTGGGCCAACCGGGGCTGGAAAGACTACGGCGATCAACCTCCTTCATCGATTCTACGATCCGACCGAAGGACGCCTGACCGTCGACGGCCGGGACCTGCGGGACGTGACCCTGGACAGTTGGTATCGACAGATTGCGCTGGTTCCACAAGAGACCATCCTGTTCGGAGGCACCATCCTCGACAACATTCGCTATGGCAACCGAGAGGCGAACGAAGCCGCTGTGATCGAGGCAAGCCAAGCGGCTCACGCACACGACTTCATTACTGGTTTTCCGGATGGATACCAAACCGTGGTCGGCGAGAAGGGAGTCAACCTGTCCGGCGGACAGCGCCAACGAATCGCGATCGCTCGAGCCATTCTGAAGAATCCTCGCATTCTCTTACTCGATGAAGCCACCTCATCGCTTGATACCGAATCAGAACGGCTGGTGCAGGAAGCTCTTCAACGCCTCATGGAAGGTCGCACGACCTTCGTCGTCGCCCACCGATTATCGACCATTCAACGTGCCGACCGCATTCTTGTTTTGGACAAGGGACAGTTGGTGGAAGAGGGCACGCATGCGCAATTGATGGCACGCAACGGGCTGTACCACTACCTCTACACCATCAGGCTCAACGAGCCGATCGCCTGACAGTCTCATCCCAACCGAGAGACCTGTGGCACTCCTCAAACGCTCAAGTGGGGCAACCCGGCACGATCCCAACAGGACTCCGAGGCGCGGTATAATCACCATACCATGCCTCTCCTTCACCACGGCTGGATTCTCCTTCTCGTGATCTGCTCATCGTGGCCAACCACGGCGAAGGCCATGGAAATGGGAACCGAGGTGACCCTGTGGGTTGAATCAGGCCTAGCTGTCGCAACCAGCCCCTTGAGCGGTCGGAGAGAGACCCCGCTCGAAGCGCAGGAGGTGGTAATCAGCTCCGGCACAAAGGGGATCAACGGCATCGTCGTCACCTCCCGCCGCCTCCTAGGATTTTCAAGTCGCGTCCTAACCTGGACCAAGAAAGAGCTGGATGTGAATGAGAAAGTCCTTGAACGGAAGCTCTTCCCAAGTTTCAGTCTCATCAGAACGGATCGGCATCTGTACGGGTTTCGCGGCGTCAATGGCCTGTGGCTCGAAGAGGCGCTGGGTGTGCGGGAGAAAGTGCGCCGGTTTCACGGTAACGACTATGGGGCCGTCTTCATTACGAATCAGCGCTTGGTCGGATTCACCCCACTCCTCGGTGGATTCGCCTCGAAGCCTTTGGACGTACATGAGGAGATCGTGGGCGTGGACAACGACAATGGGCTCATTCTTGTATCCACCAACCGGCGCACGCTCGTTTTGGGTAGCCGCTTAAGCGGGTGGGAAGAATTCGAATGACTGACGATTCCTGACGACCGCATAAGATACCTGGCTCTTCTGCTATTGAAACTTTACCTGCCTGTAACCTCCGCCTAACACCAATGCAACAGGGCGCTGGTAGCATCAGGCCACTATCAAAACAATAAAAGGGAGGATCCGATGGTGACAGTAGGTAACTTGATGCAGACCAAGCCCGTGACAGTGGAGGCAGGCACGTCGGTCGTTGAGGCAGCAAAACTCATGAGGACGTGTAATGTCGAAAGTGTGCTAGTAGTCCGCCAAACCCACATTATTGGAATCGTAACGGAATCAGATGTCGTGAAGAAATTCGTAGGAGCCGACAAAGCGCCCTACCTCGTGCCGGTTGAGGACATCATGAGCAGTCCGGTACCTGGCATCGAAGAGCAGCGGCCATTGACTGAAGCAGCCGACCTGATGGACAAGCATCGCACGCTCCACCTCGGAGTGACCAAAGGGGGTGCACTCGTCGGGCTCGTGTCTGTTCGAGACTTTCTTCGACCGGTGTCCATCGACGAGTTTTAAGCATCCCTCCGCTCGTGAACTGCCTGCCTACTCGACGCGGCAGTTCCGCCCCCCTCTCCACCCCTCCCAAGCGCATCTCTGCCTCGTCTTCAAAAGGGGGCTTCCTCTCCGGCCCTTCCCACTCCTCATCTTCACGGTAATGCCGTGACACACCACAATCCACCCCCTCGCCCTCCCTTCACCTCGGATCGTACGAGCCTGCCGCCAGGTAACCGTGCAGTTAACAGAAATTTTACTTACTCGTGACCTGTTTGGAATGGGCATCCGATACCCTGATCGTGAAGGAGAACAGGAAGGAAGCGATGGCAACACTCGAAATCGGGATTCCTGCTGGTTCCCAGCGTTGTTCCTGTCATGGCCGTCCGCTGGAACCCAACGACACGAACACGGCCTCACAATACTGTGCCTGTTGATCCTAACCATAAGGGCGGTGCGCTATGATTGAATAACCAGCGACGAAACTACTGGCCATCGTGCAGGAGCGGAAACGTATTCCACTCGAAGAACTCCTGGACTGCTGTCCCGAACTCACCTGGAATCAGGTCTTCTCGCTTGTGGACAACCTCAGCCGTCACGCCTTGATTTGTTTGCATCGACGCGGGGTCGACTACGAATTGCGAGCAGTTTCGTAATTCTCCGAGGAGCATGCTCTGGCTGTGCCCTCAGGAAAGGTCTGATTCATTCACGATTCGATTCGGAACCCTATTCCCGAACTGGACGGGAAATCGCATGAGACGCGTGCTGCAGGATCACCTCGCATTACCCACGGCAGGCACATTCCGTATGCAGTCGCTGAGATGCGACTAGGTTTGTATGCTCCCCAAATGGATTCGATCTCTGTTTTGATCATGACCTCCCCTATCCCTCTGCTGACCGGATGCGCCGGGCGATCGAGGACTCTGTACCCCGGCACAACACGATCGTTGAACCGGCCTTTGATCAGATCAAGCAAATCCACGGCTATCGACGACTCTTGTTGCGTAGGAGACGACAGGTACCTGGAGAATAGGTGCTCATCTCCACCATACTCGTAACAGAACCTGAATCCAAAAAGATACACAGGTGAATCCAAAACGATACCACGCTAGTTCCCCTTCAAGAATCTCTCGTTAGAATACCGTGCCAATAATAAGAGTTTTGTATTGGCACACTCCTTGCCTTATAACAACTTCGTTATCCTATTTAGTTTGTTTCAGCGCGGTAACTCGGCCAAAGTCCAATCAGGAAAGGTACATCGGAATGAGACAAGAGCAGCCTAATAGAAAAAGCAGAGCGCCCCCAATATATTGCTGACCATCTATAGACGCTCTGATTAATTCGACGTTCTAACCAAGAACCAAAGATTCGAGGAGGTAGTCCATGAAACATATTGGTCTGATCTGTGCGGTTCTCTTGTACGCGGCTCAAGTCAATGCGACCGTTGTACCATATAAGAACCTGGATAACCTTATTGAAGAGTCTGACGGAATTGTCATTGGCACCGTACGCAGCGTGGAATCGCATTACGATCCCTCAAAAGACATTTATACGTTCGTCAAGTTGGATCAACTGGAGGTACTTCATGGAAATTACCAGCAAAGGACACTGACGCTCAGGTTGAAGGGTGGCCAAGTCCAAAACGATTTCTTGCATGTAGAAGGGGGGCCGGAGTTCTCTCAGAACGACCGAGTCATTCTATTCGTTCGAAACAATGGGTACGAAATCGTTCCACTGGTGGGATGGACGCAAGGGCTGCTGAGGATCGTCACAGACCCTGCCACGGGACGGGAAATGATTCACGATCATGATGGAAATCGTGTCGTCGGGGTGAAGGACGGACATATCGAGAAACATGTTACCCGTCAATCAGAGGTTAAAATTATCCCCGGTCACAAGCAAGGTCCCAGCTCTCAGAAATCCGCCGTCCTCGACGGTTTTGCAGGGCATACGGATGATGGTTCACCGTCAGAACTTCTCCAGAAGTCCGAGATGTTGAACTTAGAAACTGTATCGGCCGCTACCTTTATCGAGGCCATCAAACAATCTATCCCATCCCACGCCAAACACAGAGGCTCCGTCAAAAATGTGGACGTTTTAGACTTTAGCTCTACTGCAAGCACGAAAGATATTGCCCCAGTGGATCCCGAGAACTCCGCTCAAGGACCGGGCCCTGAGACAGACATGACAAAGCCTGTCTTACCAAGACCCGCACCTCCGCAGCACCATTCAACTGACTCCCAGTAATGGTGCCTAGCGCCATACATGAATAGGGATGCTTTGAGCTCAACAAGACTGGGAATAAATCAGGAGAAGACGTCACACCCATGAACAGGCGAAACAAGTTCTTCATGCCATCATCGCAAGGAGATAGACTTATATGAAAACTCGACGAAGTGGGCTGCACAATACATTCGGAGTATTCGGTACTGCACTCGTAGTGATTATGTGGCTTCTTGTTTCTACCTCCAGTGGTCAGGCTGCTACGTGGCAGGAGTGCAGCGGGAACAAGATTCGATGGAATAGCGGCTGGACCAATATGTTTATCAGCACGACATCATTCCCGGCTGGAAGTGCTTGGGATACGAGACTCCAAAATGCCATGTGGCATTGGAACAACGTCAAAGGAGCCGGTTTTAATTTTTACGTCGGGAGAGACACGGATGGCACTCATTCCTCCTCTAACGGAGTGAACGAAGTGTATTGGTCAAGCACGGAGGTTGGGAGTGCTTTGGCAGTAACATTCTCACGCTACCATTGCTACTGGCTGTTTGGATACAACTACGGGTTGGATGAAGCCGATATTGCGTTTAACAGCAATTTGTCTTGGTCGACCGGAAGTGTGAGCTACAGCAATCTGGGGTCCCCGTATAACTTTGAGCTTGTTGCTCTCCATGAGTTGGGACACGCATTAGGATTGAAGCACGAGGATCAATGGATGGCAACCATGAACTCGTATTATCCCAACAGCGGTTCGTTTGGCTACTACAAGGACGTCGATGCAAATGCAGATGACCGCGCTGGACTTCGGATCTTGTATCCAGACGGCACGACGGAAACTGACGTGGCAGGTTCTGCCTTCAAACGCACCGGAACAGGGACCTCTGGCTTAGTCAGCAGCCCTTCCTGGGCATACAGGGGCACGAACGTCACCTTAGAGTTTTCATTTGCTAATCTCAGTACAGCAACCCAGACTTTTGACATAGGGTTTTATTTGTCGACAAACGATTTCATCAGCACCTCTGATACATTATTAGCGACGAATTACGGTGCGTGGGGATCTGCCGGATTCGCAGGTACCTTTTCGCGAACTCTGTACATTCCCAACTGGATCACGCCAGGAACATATTATCTTGGGTTTCTAATTGACCCTAGTAATGTGAAGGCTGAAAGCAACGAGAGTAACAATAATCAACCCATGCCTCGTTCCATTACCATTTATTAATCACGCCCCTTGGATACACGCCAGCTTGGCGTGTTCCTCGACCTGGCGGAGGGGAGATCTTGCTCAAGATGTCCCCTCCGCTGCTTACAAAACCTGGCTCAACATTGAAGAAGCTTGCGAAGAAGACGTGCCTAACCAGATGATTCGCCTTGCCTGACATAATAGATCCTTGCCTCTACGATGTCGTCTCTTCATTGTCAGTTCCGCAGTGACTCGACCAACATCTACACATGAGAAAGGAAGTCCTATTGTGAATCCCATTCGAAGCACCTGCATATGAAGAGATGTTCTCTGGTCTGTATTTACCTCCTCTCATCGGATTCGTCGACTGAATAGACCTTGAAAATCCAACGACAACACTGCTTTTCCTCTACCCGTACTGGTCTCCCCACCTTCCTCAGCGCTTTCAGAACAGGACCGAGACCTCTCCCCTTTTCCGTGAGCTGGTATTCCAGTCTCGTAGGATGTTCGCTATAAAGCCGGTGCTCGACCACGTTCGAATCATCGACGAAGGAATCATCCTGATTGTCACAACCCTGACGAGTGATCGGCTCTTTCCACTGGAGATTCGTATCCAGGATGTGAAGCCAAACCTGACGAGCGGCCCGGAGACAATCGCTCGACTCCTCAGCATCGTTCACAACTATGAATCGACGGTGACGCGACTGGGCACCCTTGGTCGAACCACGCGCCATGCCCATCCTGGTTTGGCCTCATGACCGCTCACGACTTGCACTGCCTCGCTGCTGTTCACCACTGGGTTTATCGCCGGCAATTGGAACGAATCGTTGAGAAGCAGGCTACAGAGCCACGGACTGAGGGGTAAGAGGTCGATAGACGCGTTGAATGGTCACCAGTCCGCGCCAAGCCGATCGATGACGATCTGATGAACCACGGTGTACTTCCCCAAGGTGGAGAGGTACACCGCCGCCTCGGCCACATCAAAGGGGTCGATCTTCTCACTGCGTTCAATCTCCGTGTGAGGCGCATCCACCAATTCGTCAGCCACAGCTCCTGGACAGATGGCGCTGACCTTGATGCCGTAGGGCCTGCCTTCATCAGCCAAGGATTTAGTCAGAGCCATAATGCCGTGCTTCGACGCGCTGTACGTTCCCGTGCCTCCCCAGGCTTGCAGACCAGCCACACTCGAGATATTGAGAATCACCCCGCAGCCCTGCTGCTTCATCTGTCGGAAACCGGCTCGACAGCACAAGAAGGTGCCACGTAAATTGACGTTCATCACCTCATCGAATGTCTGGGTGCTCGTTTCAGCGATTCGTCCACCACCGCCGATACCGGCATTGTTGACAAGAACATCGATCCGCCCATAACAAGACACCGATTCGGCCATCAGTCGTTCCACCTGCCGCTCGTCGGCCACGTCTGTTTGGACAGCTATGGCTTCTCCACCATTTTGTTGTATCTGTTGCACCGTTTGTTCACAGAGCGTCATTCGCCTTGCTGCAACCACTACCTTTGCCCCCTCCTGGCCAAACCGAAGAGCAATGGCCTTGCCGATCCCGCTGCTGCTACCCGTGACGATCGCTATCTTGTCTCGTAATCGTGGCATGTTTTACCTACAGAGTCCTGGCCGACCCTATGACCCTGCGCCCAACTCCGATGTTCCAAGTCAGCCTGAGCATCGTTACTCATCGAAGAGCCCTCACAACTGCACCACCACCTTGCCGATGTTGGTGTGCTGTTCCAGCCTCGTATGACCTTCACGAAGATTCTCGACAGTCAGTCCGTTCAACACCTTGTTCGCCGTCGTGCGCATCCTGCCGGATTCAATCAAGGCCCTCACTTCAGCAAGGATCTCCCCTTGAGTGTCTACACGATAGTCGAACATCGACTTGGTAAACATCAGTTCCCAATGGATGCTCACGGATTTTCGTTTCAAAAGGGAGAAGTCCAACCCGTCACCCTCGTCGATAAGCCCGATCTCACCGAACGGCGCGATGATGTCGGCCATGTTGGTCCAGTGCTGACCGGAATGGGTTGTACTGAAGATGCAGTCGACGAATTGTATACCACGTGCACGGATCTCCGAGACGAAGTCTTGGTGTGACACCACATGATCGGCGCCCAGACTGGCCGCCCACTGTCGGCTCTCCAAACGAGATGCGGTGGCAATGACGATTGCCGATGTTTTCAACTTGAGCAACTGGATTGCCTGAGATCCGACGCCACCAGCACCGCCGATGATGAGCACCGTCCGACGGTCAGAATCGATGAGGTGCATCTTTTCGAAGAGCATCTCGTAGGCCGTGAGGCTCGTCAGCGGAAGAGCTGCGGCTTCGGCAAACGAGAGATCCGTTGGTTTGAACGCCACCAGTCGTTCATCAACCAGTTGTCGCGTGGCATACGATCCAGCCCGGTTCAAGTCGCCACTGTAGAACACCTCGTCACCCACGTTGAACTTCGTAGCATTTGGACCACGAGCGCGGACGATTCCAGCCGCATCCCAGCCTAGGATGACCGGTTGGCCATCTGTTCCAGATCGCCGTGAGCGGATCTTGTAATCAATTGGGTTCAAACCAATGGCCTTCACCTCAACCAGGAGGTCACGACCGGCTGGAGTTGGATCCGGCAACTCGATCAACTGAAGATTGAACTCGTCCAGCGTATGGGCCTGTGTATACGCAAGTACTTTCATTGACACCTCCCATT
>JAOUGT010000020.1 GCA_029865485.1 Nitrospira sp. | reverse complement strand
GGGGGGGTATGCTCGATTTCTCACGTCGAGCAGTGATGTGAACAGGACTGCATTCAACTCCATTCCGACATCAATTGCAGTCGAACGGCGTGGCCACTCTTTGAGTCCAACTTGGGGCGAGTTCTTCTGGCCACGATGGCTCTAAATCGGTTGCGTCCATTTTGAGCCCTATGCTATAAAGATCTCCGCATAACCAGAATTTGGCGATTGTGGATAAGTCGGTTCAGTGGCTATTAGAACAGAAGAAGGGTGTACAGTACCAAGCGCCTGCACGTCCTCCAGAGTTTGGCACTATCAGATACGAGTTCGCGATCTTCTATTTTCATCTCTTCTTTTCTCGTAAGGGGGGTAGTCATGGGCAAGTTATTGTTGGCGGGCCTTCTCGGCCTTGGGTTGGTGTTAGCCGGGGTTTCAGGTTCATATGCACTTCAAGCGGGCGGTGTCGAAACAGGCGATTTGGAAACCGGCTCCGTCGTAGGACAGCCGTTTAAGGAGCTCACTGTCGATGCTTCGTTCTACGCGATCGAAATCGGAAACATGAAGACATGGTATCCTCCCACGACGGTCATCGATTTCAAGACGCGTCCGGGTGCACCCGTTCTCTTAAAGGTGACGAATAACACGACGGCTGAGCACGGGTTCCAGCTCAGCGCTGCCGTGAATCAATCGGCACCGACTGTCTTGCATACCAAGATCGTGCTCCCACCGGGGAAAACAGAGTATATCGGTATTCCCACCAGCGACTTGTTTTATGCGGCAGGGAGTGTTTTGGAATATAAGTGTCACTTGCATCCGGGACATGTCGGCGGCAAGTTGCTCATGCTGAAATAGTAGCAGACGACGAAAAACGAGAATCCGGTATAGATCGACGGCCTCGAGGAACGCTTCCTTGAGGCCGTTGTCTTTTCTAGCGGTCTGAAAAACGGTTGTCAAATCGGCCAGGGTTCCCCAAAAAGAGGAAGGCCTTGGTTCTCTTCAGAACCAAGGCCTTCCTTCAACGCCAGGAACAGAGGTCGAGTTAGTTCCTAACCCCGCTCCATACTTTAGCGGGATCTATTCCCTTATCAGGGTTCAGCGTCTTCGCCCTTTCCAGAAGAACTTCCGTCGTCTCTGGATAGAGAGGGTCCGAGATGCAGCAATTGTCGACCGGACACACTGCCGCGCATTGAGGTTCGTCAAAATGCCCAACACATTCAGTGCATCGGTCATGAGCAATAACATAAATATTGTCACCGACTCCCTGTCCATCACCCACGTGGTTCCCTTTGGACTCAGCGTCACTTCTCGTTTCAAAAATCGCTTCATTGGGACATTCCGGAAGGCATGCCCCGCAAGAGATACATTCGTCCGTAATGAGTAGAGCCATGGCCCAAGCCTCCTTCTTACTCCCAAGGGCGATTCAATATTGACAAGCTCCCACGTCCACCACCATATTAGTGCCCGATTTGACGATTGGCAGCGTGGGGACGCATTTTATTCTGGGCTTCTTTTCCAAGTCAACAGAATGGGTTTCGCTCAGAAGGCCTAGAGCAATTTTACGCATGGGTCATTGGGCCCAGTATGGGAAAAAACGAAGTCGGTACTCTACTCCAGATGTCCAGTAATCAGAACCCAACCAGCGATCGAGAGCAGAAAAAGAAACGGATCATCATGATGATCCTCCTGGCCCTGCTGATAATGAGTGCCTCGGTGTTTCTTGTGGAACGCAAGGAATCGAGTGTGATTGTCGTGACGTTTCCCAGTGGTGTCGAACTTGAGGCCGAGGTGGCGGATACTCCTGAAAAGCTCTTATTTGGACTTGCCTTTCGAGAGGCCCTACCCTCCAACGGGGGCATGTTATATATCTTTGAGGAAAATGGGCTTCATCGGGTTACCACACGAGAATATCGTTTTCCCATCGACATTCTCTGGGTTGATGAAAGTCATCATGTGGTACATCTGCTCGAGCAAGCAGAGCCTTGCGCCAAAGATCCCTGTCCACTGTTTGGACCGCCGCCTGAAGTGGCTCGCTATGTGATACAGGCGGAATCTGGGTTTATTAAAAAGGCAGGAGCTGCCATAAACGACGAACTCAAATATGCCCTTCGCCTCTAGGCCTTGCGGCACACCAGGGGGATATACGACGATGGATGGGTTTCAAAAGGTCGGCCAAGTTGAGGACGTGCCTCCAGGACAGTCGAAGATCGTCAAGGTCAATGATCGACCGATCGCCTTGTTCAATATCGACGGGAAGTTTTATGCCATTCATAATAGCTGCCCTCATGAAGGAGGGCCGCTTATTGAGGGGCGGCTTAAGGGCTACGTCATCGCCTGCCCCTGGCATGATCTTGCGTTTGACGTCCGAAATGGACAAGGTACGGATGGGGGCGGCTATTGCGTGGGGAGCTACGAAGTCCTGGTGGAGGGAACAGAGATCCTGATCGGTCCGCGAAAGAAGGCATGAAAAAAGCAAAGCGAACAAACCTTGTCGGAAAGTGAGCAAAGAGGATGCTGGTGTGAATACTGCCGGTGCTGAACCTGTTTCCCTGTGTGATGCCGGGGATCACCGCAAGGTCGTGGTTGATCAGCCCTTTATCCTGCAATTATGGGAAGATCGGACCAGAGGTGAACAATGGGTTGCATCGTATGATACCAAGGGACTTGCTTTGCTGAGCGATGAATTCCTTCGCATTGCGAGCAATAACGCCGTCGAAAACGGACAGCGGATCTTTGAGTTTAAGGCCGTGCGGCCAGGCGTGCACGTGGTGGTTTTTGAGAAACGTATGGGATGGAAGTTTACTGCAGAAGAACGCCGTCTCTTTAAGATAGAGGCCCAGCCACTCGCTGGGAATTGAGCCCATGCCAGATATTGCCTTTATTAATGGGGGGTTCCTTCCATGGCAGGACGCGACGGTTTCTATTGATGACCGCGGGTTCCAATTCGGCGATGCGGTTTATGAAGTGATTCGAACGTATCGAGGGTCTCCCTTCAAAATGGGGGCACATCTTGATCGACTTGATCGAAGCGCCGCGCAACTCTCCATTCCTCAGCCCTATACCCGAAGGCAGTGGACGCAGTGGATTCAGCACGGACTGAGTCTGGCTGGGTATCAGGATGCCAAGATCTATATTCAAGTTACGCGCGGGGTGGCGCCCCGCGAACATAACTTTCCTTCCGAGAGTCGTCCGACGGTCGTCATGACGATTCGAGCGCTCCATCCCCTCAGTCCCCAATTGCGCGGCACGGGCGTGACGGCCTGTACGCACGAGGATCTGCGATGGGGGCGATGCGATATCAAAAGCGTCAATTTGCTGGCCAACGTATTGGCTCGTGAGGAGGCGCGAAAGGCGGGGGTGTTTGAGGCCATCTTGGTTCGGGACGGCTTTGTGATGGAAGGAGCCGTCAGTAACGTGATGGCGGTTCAGGGAGGAGTCATCGTTACGGCTCCCGAAAGTCCGCGTATTCTATCCGGAGTGACGAGGACAGTTGTCCTGCAATTAGCAAAAGAGGAAGAGGTTGCCGTCGACGAACGATTTATGTCGATCGACTCCCTCTACCAGGCGGACGAGGTTTTTCTCACCGGCACCACGCTTGAAGTGCTCGGCGTCGTTCAGATCGACGGGAAACTCATCGGCTCCGGTCGTCCCGGTCCAGTGACCCAGGCATTGGCAGCTCGATGGGCGATACTGACAGGCTAGTCCCCTTGCATTGCTTAGGGGTGCATGGTATGGTACCGCCTCTGTAAGTGGGCGCAGGCCCACTTTTTTGTTTGGTCACCTGTCAAGGGGACATTGAGGTTGAGGATACCGGGGAGTAGTTTGCAACCGGTTATCGACCGATTGCACGAAGTTATTTCGCCGATTCTGTGGTCGCTCGGGCTTGAATTGATCGATGTCGTCTGTGTTGGACGCGGTCCGCGATCTGTTGTTCGTGTGTTGGTCGATAAACCAGGTGGCGTGACCATTACCGACTGTGAGCAAGCACATAAGGCTCTAGGGCCGGCACTCGATGTCGCCGATCCGTTTCCTCACGCCTATACGCTTGAAGTCTCATCTCCAGGTTTGGATCGCCCGTTCCAGAGAACGCAGGACTATCAGCGGGCGATTGGAAAACAGGTGAATCTCAAGCTTCGACAGCCTCTCGAAGGTCAGTGGCGGATTACCGGAGAGCTGATGCAAGCCGACGAGAACCTTGTCGTGCTGGCGATAGGTACGCATCGAGCTCCTCAGTCAATTCAGCTCAGCCGTGAGAGCATTGCGGAAGCGAAGCTGGTGGTGAAAATCTAAATCATGGGTGGGGGCGCTGTGGTCGGAAACCGGATGCAGGAGCGTGAGGTATGAACCGAGAACTGATTTCCGTGATTGACGAAATCGGGCGTCAAAAGGGCATTGACAAGACGCGCGTGATCGGAGCCATCGAATCCGCTCTGCAGACTGCCGCCAAAAAGCGTTTTGGGCAGGCGGAGAATATTCAAGTTGAGATTGATCCAAAAACGGGAGAGATCTCCGTTGTTTCCAAGAAGACAATCGTGGAGACGGTCAGCAACCCCAAAGCCGAAATTTCACTGCAAGAAGCTCGTCAGTATGACAGCGAAGCTGAAGTGGGGGATGAAATTGGATCCCTGATCGAAATGAACGAATTGGGGAGGATTGCGGCCCAAACCGCCAAGCAGGTTATTTTTCAAAAGGTTCGTGAGGCAGAGTGGGAGGCGGTTCAGAAGGAGTACTCCACGAGGCAGGGGGATTTAGTCACGGGGATCATTCTTGGCATGGAGCGCCGCAACTACCTGGTGGATCTCGGGAAGACGGAAGCGATTCTTCCAATACAAGAGCAAATCCCGCGTGAAACGTATCGGCGTGGTGATCGTGTGAAGGCCATGCTTTTGGAGGTTCGTCGGACGCCGAAGGATGTGCAAGTGATCTTGTCCCGAAGCCATCCCCAATTTGTGGCGAAGCTGTTTGAGCTCGAAGTGCCTGAGATTATGGAGAAGATCATCGAAATCAAGTCGGTGGTTCGAGAGCCGGGGGATCGTACAAAGATTGCCGTGACGTCACGGGAAAAAGCCGTGGATCCGGTGGGCGCCTGTGTCGGTATCAAGGGGTCTCGTGTTCAGGCGGTCGTCCGGGAGTTGCGCGGGGAGAAGATCGACATCATTACCTGGACGCAGGATCCGCGGGTGTTCATCGCAGAAGCCTTAAACCCTGCCACGATTGAAAAAGTCGGTATCGATGAAGAGAAGAAGTCGGCACTCGTGGTCGCCGCCGATTCGCAACTGTCATTGGCGATCGGTAAGAATGGTCAGAATGTCAGACTTGCGGCACGCTTGACGGGGTGGAAGATCGACATCATCAGCGCGACCGAGTACGAAAAAGAAAAAGTGGAGCGCGATAAGGAAATCAAGGCGGCCTTGGCGGAAGAAGCGGAGGCGCAACGACTGCAGGAAGAAGCTCGTCAAGCTGCGAGAGCGGAAGAGGCAATGAACGGATCAGAGTAGGATACGGAAACGTCCGATGGCAATGCGCGTATACGAACTTGCAAAGAAGTTGGGCATGGAAAATCGTGTGCTCATCCCGGAGCTCAAGAAAATGGGTGTGTCAGTGACATCCCATAGCAGTGCGCTGGACGATGGCATTGTGGAAAAGGTATTGGCAAAGCTCGCTCCGCAATCAAAAGGCCAGGGAGCCGGAGGTGACGGCAGTTCTGTATCCAAACCCACTCACGGCGCGGGGCAGGGCAAGGCCCAGGTGGGCAAGGTGCACCCGACGGAAGAATCTGCCAAGCCCGACAAGCGGCGTATTCTGATCAAGCGAAAAAAAGAAGAGGAGCCGGCGGAGGTTCTCTCATCGTCCTCGGCGGTGGAAATTGAACAGGCTGCTCAGCTTGCACCATCCGTCACGGCGCTTACCACCCCATCATCCACTCCGGAGACACCTTCACTTGAAGAGCCTGTCGCTCCCAGTCCCGGTGTGGAGGACGTTCGAGAAGAGGTCGCGGTGCTTCCTGCCCCAGTGGCACCTCCTGTGGTGGCTCCCAAAACGGAGGAAGCTCAGGCAACGAAGGTGGCTGTCCCTTCGCCTGCTGTTGCGACCACGACGGTTGAATCCGTCCTCGGCAAGAAGAAGAGTATGGCGTTTGAGGCCATCGAGGCCGAAGGGCAGAAGGATAAACTCAAGAAGGCCAAAAAGCCCGGTCGTCCCAAAGACGAACAACAAGATGTGAAGTTCCGAGAGGATGCCGCACGCTGGCAAGATCTTCGAACCATTCCGGTTCAGCGTCGTGACGACCGATCGAAGCATCTGCATCATAGTGCTCCATCCGAGGTGACCAAGCCCCGTCGAAAGAGTGTCAAGGTCAGTCCGCGAACGACGGTCAAGGAATTTGCCGAGTTGATCGGTCAGCGTCCGGCGGACATTGTTCGCAAGCTGATGGAGATGGGGCAGATGCTGACCTATCATCAGCCCATGAATCTGGATGCGGCATCAATGTTAGCTGAAGAGAGTGGAGTCAAGATCGATATCGCAGTTGAAAAGGTAGGGGACGACTTGTTGCAAGATGTACTGGAGACCGGCGGTGAGGAACGACCTGAACCTCGCCCTCCTGTCGTGACGATTATGGGTCATGTCGATCACGGGAAAACATCGCTGCTCGATGCCATACGTCAAACCAACGTTGCGGAGGGGGAGGCCGGAGGTATCACGCAACATATTGGAGCCTATACGGTTTCGGTTCGTGGTAAACAGGTGACCTTTTTGGATACCCCTGGCCACGAGGCCTTCACGGCCATGCGGGCTCGTGGGGCGAAGGTCACGGATGTTGTTATTCTGGTGGTCGCCGCAGACGATGGAGTTATGCCGCAAACCATTGAGGCTATCCATCATGCGAAAGCCGCCGGAGTTCCCCTGATCGTCGCGATGAACAAGATTGATAAGCCGACTGCGAATCCGGATCGCGTTAAGAATGCGCTCTCGGAGCATGGGTTAATCTCTGAAGGATGGGGCGGCGATACGATCATGGTGGAGGTGTCAGCCAAGCAGAAAACAGGTCTCGATACCCTCCTGGAAATGATTCTATTGCAGGCTGAAGTGCTTGAACTCAAGGCTGATCCACACCGACAGGCTAGGGGTACGGTTATTGAGGCTAAAATTGAACGAGGAAGAGGGCCGGTCGCCACGGTACTGGTGCAGAGTGGGACATTGCGGGTGGGCGATGCCTATGTTGTGGGTACGTTCAGCGGCCGTGTGCGAGCGCTCATCAATGACCGCGGTGAAAAAACACAACAGGGAGGGCCATCCATTCCCGTCGAAGTCATTGGCTTACCAGGTGTCCCGTCGGCAGGAGATGTCTTCCATGTCGTGTCGAATGAGCGGGTTGCCAGGGAGATTGCCGAAGAACGAGCTCAAAAACGCCGGGCGGCCGAGCTGACCAGTCCGGCAAAGGTTTCGCTTGACGATCTCTTTGCTAAAATCCAGGAAGGCTCGGTGAAGGAGTTGGCCATCGTTATCAAGGCCGATGTGCAGGGATCGTCGGAAGCCTTGGCCGGTGCCGTTGAAAAACTATCGACCGACGCGGTCAAGCTCCGAGTCATTCACAACGCCGTCGGGGGAATCATGGAGTCCGACGTTCTGCTCGCAGCTGCGTCGAGGGCCATCATCATCGGCTTCAATATCAGGCCTGAACCAAAAGCTGCGACATTGGCCGAACAGCAAGGTGTCGATGTCCGCCTCTATACGATCATCTATGACGCCATTGCCGACATCAAAGCCGCCATGGAAGGCTTGCTTGAACCAACGCTGAAGGAGCGCGTCCTGGGACGTGCAGAGGTCCGTCAGGTCTTTATGATCCCCAAGGTTGGCGCAGTGGCAGGGGCCTATGTGGTTGATGGGCTTCTCTCGCGAACCAGTGCCGGCGTCCGTGTGATTCGGGATAATGTGGTGGTCTATCAAGGCAAGTTTGGCTCGTTGCGGCGATTCAAAGACGATGTGCGAGAAGTTCAGCAAGGGTATGAATGTGGCTTGAGCATCGAGAATTTTAATGATGTGAAAGCCGGGGACATCGTCGAAGCGTATACGATCGACAAAATTGCAGCCAAGCTCTAGAGGTTGACCAGGAGCATAGCTGGCCGCTGTCTTTGCACCTAAAGGAACAACTCGCGGGAGCTTCTTCCCCCGAGGCCGGTTGAGATGAGCAGCCTTTTGTAGGCGGTCATTATGGTGGTGGGGCTCTGTACGGTCGAATTGTTTATCGCGGAGAGCCAATCGCTGAAGGATAAGCGTCAGGTCTTGCATGGCATCAAAGACCGGCTTCGAAATAAGTTTAACCTCTCGGTGGCTGAAGTGGATGGCCAAGATCTCTGGCAGAAAGCCGTTCTTGCGATGGCCTGTGTGGCAAATGAAGGGCGTTTTGTAAGTCAAGTCATGGAGCAGGCACTGAACGTGATTAAGAGCATGCCGGTTGTCGAGGTTGTTCGTGCTCAACAGGAATTGCTCTAGCCTTCATTCCGTGCAACCCACTCTTCAGGACGGTCATATCACGATGTCAAAGGCGACATATAAACGGGCTGATCGAGTTGCTGATCAGATTCGCATGGAAGTGGCCGATATCCTCATGCGGAAAATCAAGGACCCTCGGGTGCATGGCGTCACGGTTACCGATGCCGAACTCACGGGAGACTTGCGGATTGCCCATATCTTCGTCACGACGATGGAGCAGGGCGAAGCTGAGCGGGAGGTCTTTGTAGGGTTGTCAAAGGCGAGCGGATTTATTCGGGCTGAATTGGGTCGCCGTCTGTCACTCCGCTATCTTCCGGATGTCATTTTCAAAAAGGATGTGAGCGGCATACGGGGGGATCGGATTCACCAGCTATTGGCAGGATTGCACGATAATGTGGAACAGCGACCACGTCCGGAAGATTCCACCGAGGAGCCAAGCGTTTCAGGATCCTGAAGCTATGATCAGCGGAGCCACAGAGCTTGAACAAAGGAAGACTCAGGACGGTGTTCTTGTTGTTCACAAAGAAGCAGGTTGGACGTCGCATGATGTCGTTGCCAAGGTTCGGGCACTGCTGAAAGAAAGCAAGGTTGGGCATGCCGGAACATTGGATCCGAGTGCCACCGGGGTCTTGCCGATTCTTGTGGGACGGGCTACGAGAATCGCCGAATATCTGGTTGATTGGGACAAGGAGTACCGAGCCCAGTTGCGGCTCGGCGAAACGACTGACACTCAAGATGCAACCGGTCAGGTGTTAGCGAGAACTGATCCAAGAGGGATCACCGAAAGCGATCTTCAAGCCGTGCTTCCGGGCTTTCGAGGCACCCAACGCCAGCTGCCCCCGATGTACTCAGCGGTGAAGGTTGGAGGGCAACGGCTGTACAAGGCTGCCAGGGCTGGCAAGACGATTGACCGGGCCGAACGCTCTATCGTGATTCACACGTTGGAACTCCTGTCGTTTGATGGCCGGGATGCAACCGTACGCGTCGTCTGCTCAAAAGGGACGTATGTGCGTACGCTGTGTGCTGATATTGGCCAAGCCTTAGGTGTAGGCGGGCACTTGTTTGCGCTCGAACGGCGCCGGGTGGGGCCACTTGCAATCGAACGGGCATTGACGATCGCCCAGGTTGCCTCACACCTTGAAGCGAATACCCTCGGGGCGCAGTTTCTTTCACTGGACGATCTCCTCTTTGAGTTGCCGACAGTCGTCGTCAATGAGGAACAGGCTCAGCGGGTCCTACACGGGGCACCACTGTCTCCAGTCGTGGGAGGCGAGTCTCTCTCCCCACGGGGAGCGAGCATGGTGCGACTCAAGAATGAGGCCGGGCGCTTGCTGGCGATTGGGACTCATGACAGCAGCGGTCTCGGAGCGATTAAAGTACGGAAAGTCTTAAGTCTTTCGAGTCATTAATGGAGAAGGAGTTGTTATGGCCTTATTGAAGGAAGCAAAAACAGCACTCATTCAGCAATATCAGCAGCACGAAAAGGATTCCGGTTCTCCGGAGGTCCAAATCGCAGTCCTGACGAATCGCATCACCTATCTGACCGAGCATTTCAAGACACACAAGAAGGATCATCACTCGCGGCGTGGGTTGTTACAGCTGGTTGGCCGACGACGGCGGTTGTTGGACTACCTGCGTGGAGTGGATGACGCTCGTTACCGGGTCATTATCGATCGCCTCGGAATACGCAAGTAACCGGTCGTTCCAAAAGCGGCGTGGACCGGCGCCATCGCATTGCTCGCATGTCCCACAGATGAACACCGACATGCGCTCTGTTCCTGCATTGTTGGACAAGGTCGTCCGGCAGTCGGTGGCAGACGCATCGCCCATTCGCGTGCTCGACTGAACGGCGAGGGTCGTCGACCAGAGCGCATCTCAGTGGGCATCTGTGGATCTAACCAGAGGAGACCATAGATGATACATGTTGTAGAAGTAGAAGTTGCCGGTCGTACGCTTCGGCTGGAAACCGGTCGCGTCGCCAAACAGGCCGATGGGTCAATTTGGGCCTCGTACGGTGATACCGTGGTTCTCGCCACGGCGGTTTCAGCCCAAACTGCCAAACCTGGAATCGACTTTCTTCCATTGACGGTCGACTACCAGGAAAAGGCGTATGCGGCTGGGAAGATTCCGGGAGGCTACTTTAAACGAGAAGGTCGACCGGCTGAAAAGGAGGTCTTGACCAGCCGATTGATCGATCGTCCTCTCCGTCCGCTCTTCCCCGAAGGGTTCTATTTCGAAACCCAAGTCATTGCCTCGGTCCTCTCCGCCGACAAGACGGGTTCGTCCGACGTGATCGGAATCACTGCCGCCTCAGCCGCACTGGCCGTGTCCAGTATCCCATTCAACGGTCCAGTCGCCGGAGTCAAGATCGGCTGTATTAAGGGGCAACTCGTCGTGAATCCCGATCTGGAAGCAATGGAGCAGAGTGACCTCCATCTGGTGGTTGCCGGGACAGCTGATGCGGTCATGATGGTTGAGGCGGGTGCCAATGAGCTTTCCGAACAAACCATGCTTCAAGCGCTTGAGCTCGCGCACAACGAGATCAAGAAGATTGTTCGCAAGATCGAGGAATTGGCGAAGAAGGTGGGGCGGGTCAAGCGCGAGATTGTGGAGGAGTCGATTGATCAGGCCCTGCAGAAGGAAATCAAGTCTTTGGTGGCCCAGCCGATTCGTGATGCCATCATGATCGCGAACAAATCAGCGCGCCAGGAGCGATTGGACCAGATCCTCGCCGAGACCATTCAGAAGCTTCAGAAGCCGGAAGACTCTTCGCGCGAGCGGCATGTCAAAATCGTCTTTCATCAACTGGAATACACTGAAGTCCGGAAAATGATTTTAGAGAAACAGTCACGGGCGGACGGACGTGGTCCATCGGATATCCGGCCGATCACCTGTGAAGTCGGTGCCCTGCCGCGTGCGCATGGTTCAGCTATCTTTACGAGGGGCGAAACCCAGAGTCTGGCAGTGGTGACGTTGGGCACCACCGACGACGAGCAGCGGATCGATGCGTTGGAAGGGGAGTATACCCGTACATTTATGCTGCATTACAACTTTCCGCCGTTCAGTGTCGGTGAAGCGCGACCGCTTCGTTCACCGGGTCGGCGAGAGGTCGGGCACGGTGCATTGGCCGAACGGGCATTGAAACCCGTCATCCCCAACAAGGATGTGTTTCCGTACACACTGCGCATTGTTTCTGAGATTCTCGAATCCAATGGGTCTTCATCAATGGCCACGGTGTGTGGGGGAACGTTGGCCATGATGGATGCCGGTGTTCCGATCAAGGAACCGGTGGCCGGTATTGCGATGGGGCTCATTAAGGAAGGAAACGATGTCATCATCTTGTCCGACATTCTCGGCCTTGAAGATCACTTGGGTGATATGGACTTTAAGGTCTGCGGGACGAAGAACGGGGTGACCGCCCTGCAAATGGACATCAAGATCGGCGGGATCACCACCACCCTGATGCAACAAGCATTGGAACAAGCTCGAGCGGGGCGTCTCCACATTCTGGACCGCATGTCGGCTGCGCTTCCAAGTCCACGAACCGACCTCTCTGCCTTTGCACCTCGCATTCACACGTTGAAGGTTAAGCAGGACAAGATCCGGGATATCATCGGGCAGGGGGGGAAGACAATCCGTGGGATTCAAGCCGATTGTGGAGTCAAGATCAGCGTCGAAGACAGCGGGATTGTCACAATCGCGTCTTCAGACGGTGCGTCCTTACAGAAAGCCAAAGACATCATCAACCGCTTGACCGAAGAAGTTGAAGTCGGGAAGGTGTATTCGGGGACAGTGAGAAAGATCATGGACTTTGGCGCCTTCGTCGAGGTCTTGCCGGGCACGGATGGATTAGTGCATATCTCTCAGCTCGCCCATCATCGCGTGAAGGCCGTTTCGGATGAGGTGGCGGAAGGGGACCAGATTCTCGTCAAAGTGCTTGAAATCGATAAGCAGGGGAAAATCCGCCTCAGTCGCAAGGAAACCATCCCAGCACCGACCACCAGCGGGGCACCAGATTCAGCGGGTGGGTAACACTTGTACCGCAAGGTCATCCTCAAGAACGGGATTCGTTTGGTTACCGAGCAAATCCCGACCGTCAAGTCCGTCACCATCGGTTTGTGGGTAAATGCCGGCTCTCGGGACGAACGTCCCGAGGAAGCCGGGTATTCTCATTTCATCGAGCATATGCTGTTCAAAGGAACGGCGTCCCGGTCGGCGACGGACATCTCTCGGGAAATTGATGCGCTCGGTGGAGAAATGAACGCCTTTACCACGCGCGAAACGACTACCTTCTATGTCAAGGTTCTTGATCAGCATCTACCTCAAGCCTTGGATCTTCTCTCGGATCTGTTCCTGAATTCTCGCCTGAATCAGAAGGAAATCGAAAAAGAGAAGCAGGTCGTCCTCGAAGAAATTCGCATGGTTCAAGATGATCCGGAGGATCTTGTTCAGGAGTTACACACCAAGTTGGTGATGGCCACGCATCCGCTGAGCCGCCCAATTCTTGGGAAAGCCTCCACCATCGGTCACATACGTCGTCGGGATCTCCTCGAATACATGGATCGCCATTATCGCCCGGAAGGTATCGTCGTCGCCGTTGCTGGGAATTTCGATCAGCTGACGCTTGAGAAAATGATGGCCAAACTCTTTGGATGCGATGAGGCCTCGATGGGTGCCAGTCCTGGAACCCGTTGGCCTGCCGAACTGCATGGCGGTGTGGTCCTGAAGCGGAAGCCCTTGGAGCAGGTTCATCTTTGCGTAGGCCTGCAAGGGATTGCGGCCGGTCATAAGGACCGATATGTGATCTATGCGCTCAACAGTGTCTTGGGCGGGAGTGTCAGCTCGAGACTTTTCCAGGAGATCAGAGAGAAACGTGGTTTATCCTACTCAATTTATTCGTTCTTATCGGGTTATTCCGATACCGGGACTGTCACCGTCTATGCTGGAACCCGAGCCGGAGAGGTTGAGCGTGTGCTGGATCTGATTGAACGAGAAATTCAGAAAATGGCCAGGCGGGGCATGACCGGAGAGGAGCTCAAACGGACCAAGGAGCAAATGAAAGGCGGTCTGATGTTGAGTTTGGAAAGTTCACATAGCCGCATGAACAAACTTGCCAAGGACGAACTCATCGCCGGCACTCACACCTCTTTAGAGGACATGATTTCAGAAATTGATGGGGTGACGGAACAGCAGGTCAGTCAAGTGGCACGTACCCTCTTTACAACCGAGAATATGGCGTTGACAGGATTGGGACCGCTGTCATCTCGGCAGATAGACGCATTGAGACGGCGGTTGCCGGTATCGATCGCCTAGCGTGAGGAAGTGCTAGAACCTAGAATCTTGCAAGCTATTGTTTTCTTATTGCTATTCGTAGTACTTTCAACGCGGAAGGTACACATGAGCAAACATGCCCTTGACAGGACAGCTCAGTTTCAGTACCGTTCCACCTCTCTTATAGGGCTCGGTGTTCCTGAGTTGAGGACCCAAATGGCCTTTTCGTGCGAATCGGTGATTTGAAAATGAAATAATGTGCTCGACCGATAATGATCAGCTGAACGTGATTAATAGCTTATGAAGACACTGGTAATCAATTTGATGAAGGAGGGACAAGGTATGAAAAAGGCTGTCATTCTAGCTGCCGCCGTAGTGTGTACAAGTTTCGGCTTGCTAGCGGCCGAATTTTCATTCGCTGCTGGGGCAATTGAGCATCTTGGTCTTGCGGATGCCGTCGTTGGAGGTAAGCCATTGAAGGCTGCCGCCGCGGTCAAGACTCTCCAGGGTCGTGTCTGGTCTCAGTGGGCGGATAATCCAGATGGAGAACTCTTGTTTGGGATTCAGTACTGGAATTCTGGCGAACAAGGATCTGGAGACGCGGGTGGTCGATCATCAACGATGCTCGATGTAAAACCACCGGACCCCCTCTTTACCTGTTGTGCATGGGGATTTGTCGGGGGGACGGAGAAGAACTCAGCGTATTCCGGCTGGTACCATGCCGCCACGACAGTTCGGCTTGCCGTGAAGGATAAGGCCCTGATGGATAAAATCATCAAGGCCTCACAAGAGTTGGTCGCTATGGAGGTCACCCTCGACGGGCGAACCATCACCGGCTTCAAAATACTGAAAGACTAGCCACTCTTAGTACCGCACGTTGTTGTGAAGGAGGACGCGATGATGATGTTTCAGAAGCAAGGTGGAGCCATCCTGGCAGCCGTTGCCCTCGTAGCGGGTATGGCGTCGAGCGCCTCGGCCATTGAGTCATTTCAAGAGCGATTTGAATGGGGCGATATGAGCAAGCCCACCACGATCCAAGGGCGAGTGATTGTCCTTGACCCGTATGATGAAGCGGTGTGGATCAACGTGGCCGTGTTCGGTGGGAATGCCGAGAGTGGCTTATATTGGCAAAAAGTTCATCCCGGTAAGACGCTGAAGTTCTATGCTGAAAAATCTACGTGGCAAGAATTGCAGAAAATGGGTCGCGTCCATGCAGGGCCGGCTGCTGCAAAGGAAGTTCCCCCTGGGAGTACAACGGACCTCATCGAGTTTGTCGCCACAGAAACCGAGCAGAACCATCGTGTGATTTCTGCAGTGAAGAGGATTGCAGAGGTATCAGGCGCAATGGGAAAGCCGCTGAGCATCTCGGCGCTTCGCCTCAAGGAGTGCACAGGGAAAAACGAATTCGACTCAGGTTGCGCGAAAGCGATGGGAGCCCTCAACAGTTCACCGGTCACACCGGATGGGAGCAATGTAGGAATGCAATACGATGTCATGCTTCCCGGTGGGAAAACCGTCGGGGGTCTGATTCACTCGACTGCCCCCTATAACCAAGCCAACTAACAACTCGTCAGAGGCTCGCTGAGGGCGGCATTCCTTCCGGGAGTGCCGCCCTCGTTATTTCATGCTGGAATTCCACGGTTGTTATCGTGGGAATAGGAAAAACTTCAGCCTGTACAAAGGAATTCCTGCAGAGAATCTCTATCAGGATCAATGGAAGTACCAGCTCTGACTCTGCAGGAGGTTAACGAGTTGGCTGCTCTTGACTTCCACCTCAAGGCCAGCTTCCGCTATCCAGGAGGTTGGGTTGAGCAGGTGGGTGAGTTGAGTTATGGACAGACCGGTGGTTCGGTCGCGTCTATTTTAGCCATCCGCTGTAACTCGGCAAGGCGATTCAGGGCATCGAGTGGTGTTATTGAGAACAGATCGATCTGCTTAACCTCTTCTATGAGTGGATGGGGCTGAGGAAGATCTTGGACATGTTGTTGTGATGGAACTAAAGGTGAGACAGTCGGGGTAGACTCAGGTCGTTCAAGCTGCGACAAGACTGCTTGAGCGCGGCTCACCACCTCATGGGGAAGCCCTGCAAGCTTAGCCACGTGAATGCCATAACTGCGATCGGCCTTACCGGCGACGATCTTTCGTAGAAACACGATGTCTCCATCGCATTCCTGGACAGCCACTCGATAGTTCCGAATTCCAGCACGTTGAGATTCCAATTGAGTCATCTCGTGATAGTGGGTGGCAAAGAGTGTACGGGCGCCCAGCCGCGTACAGTCATGGATATACTCCGCAATGGCCCAGGCCAGACTGAGACCATCATAGGTGCTGGTCCCACGGCCGATTTCGTCGAGTAAGAGCAAGCTCCGTTGTGTGGCGTTCCTGAGAATATTGGCAGTTTCAACCATTTCCACCATGAAGGTACTTTGCCCACCGGCTAGATTGTCTGATGCACCAACTCTGGTGAAAATACGATCGGTCAAACCGATGTGGGCCTCGGTTGCCGGGACGAAGCTTCCAATCTGAGCCATGAGAACAATGAGGGCCACCTGCCGAAGATACGTACTCTTTCCGGCCATATTGGGGCCTGTCATGATGAGCAGTCTTTCTGTTCCAAGGTCCAACGTCGTGTCGTTCGGTACAAATACGGAATCATGACAGATTCGCTCAACGACGGGATGTCGGCCGTCCTTGATCGTAATCGCACCCCCATCCGAAACGGTCGGCTTTGCGTAGCGATAGAGTGCTGCGGCCTCCGCTAATCCAGTAAGGACATCCACCAGAGCCAGCAGCATGGCCATGCCATCCAGCCGATGGGTCTCCGTTGCCAGCCGGGAGCGAAGACCTGTGAATGCTTCCTGTTCGGCGGCAAGAAGTTTCACGTCGGCGCCAATCACTCGCTCTTCCAATTCCTGTAGCTCCGTTGTTGTAAAGCGCTCGGCATTGACGAGTGTTTGCTTTCGAATATAGTCGGGTGGCACACGGTTCAGGTTGGTCTTGGTAATTTCGATGTAATACCCGAATACCTGATTGTACCGAACCTTTAAGGAGTCAATTCCCGTCCGTTCTCGCTCTCTTCCCTCCAGCGCGGCAATCCATTCTTTCCCCTCCCTGCTGGCTTTTCGAAGTTCATCGATCTCAGGTGCATAGCCCTCCTGAATGATATTGCCGTCACGTACGGAAATCGGGGCATCAGGGCGAATCGCTCGTTCAATCAAATCGTACAGATCTTCGGCACGATCCCATTTGTTTAAGGAATCCACCAGTAATTGGCTATGAAGGGATGCCAGTTGGGCGGATATCTCGGGCAGGGCCGCCAGCGACTGTTTCAACGCGAGTAATTCCCGCGGATTTGACAGACCGAGTGTGATGCGCGTACCCAATCGTGCAATGTCCTGAACCTCCCGCAAAGCCCTGCGCAAGGAGGTTCGCACGAACAAAGAATCCTTGAGCTCTTCGACCGCATCAAGACGAGCTTGAATGAGCTCACAGCGCACCAGCGGCATGACCAGCCACTGACGCAACAGGCGAGATCCCATGGCGGTGGCCGTGTGATCCAACACGGACAACAGCGTTAAGGGCTCTGTTGCCGGCACATGCTCTTTGGCAACCAACGGCTTCAGGAGTTCCAAATTCCGAATGGTGGTCCCGTCGAGATGCATCACTTCGTGATCTCCACGAATGGATACACGACGAATATGATCCAGCGGTACCGTGGGGTGCGTCTCACGGAAATAATCCAGGACCCCACCGGCTGCGCTAAGAGCGGCCGTAAGTTCCTGACAACCCAGGCTGTCGAGCGAGTCGCAGCGGAAATGACTCGTCAAGATATCTGTCGCACGTCGTGGTTCAAATGGAGCTGAGGGACGTTCGCACAAGCGCGGGCCGGTGATCTGTCTGACCCAGCCCAAGCTTCGACCTTCGGTGCCTGCCGGGAAGATCAGTTCTCGGGGATCGAGGCGAGACAGTTCATTCAGAACCTGGCTCACCGCCTGTGAACCCCGAAATTCCATCAAGCAGAACTCTCCGGTCGACACCTCAAGGGTGGCGAGCCCAATTCGCTCCCCAAAATCAGCATCGGGATGAACGGCGAGGGAAGCCAGGTAGTTCAGCTCTCCCGGGATCAGGAACTCTGTGTCGACCAATGTGCCAGGCGTGTACAATCGGACGACCTCTCGCCGTACAAGCCCCTTGGCCGACTTGGGGTCCTCCACTTGCTCACATAAGGCAACCAAGCGTCCGGCGCTCAGCAACTTTGCAATATAACCAGTAGCGGAATGATACGGGACGCCGCACAGTGGGATCGGATGGGGGCTGTTCTTGTCCCGTGACGTCAGTGCAATGGAAAGGAGTCTGGACGCTTCCAGCGCGTCCTCGTAGAACATCTCGTAAAAATCGCCGACGCGAAAAAACAAAATCGCGTCAGGATATCCCTGCTTGATGTCTCGAAACTGACGCATGAGAGGACTGAGCGCTGTCTCACTCATCGGTGAAATGCCTCGCGGGTTCCAAGTCTGTCGGAGCCTGAGTCCGTCCGGACACTTTCTCGAGCGATTGCCGAAGTCGCTCTAAGTCCACCTCCGCCTGTTGCAGGGCTTTTGTCTTTCGGCGTAGCTGAATCCGGCTGCGCACCCAAGGAGGACATATGAGGATGGCGGAAACCAAGAGTCCAACGCCAAACCCGGCCATAATGGGCTTATAAATCGGTGTCGAGGCCTCAAGCAAGCCGAAGAAATAGCGCAGCGTGACTTCCTGTTCCTGGTTTTGCAGCACAAATGCCAGAGAAAGGAGCAAGACGATGCCGACAAGAATCAGTCGTGTCATCGATGGGAAGCCTTTCTCTTTCCACTATCCCCTATCCGTGGCGAGGGGCGTTGTTTCTGCAGCAACGGCAAGATCCTTGTGAGGCGTGCCAACAGCGAATGGGATCGCGTTCCCTGTGCCGTGAACTGAACGGATCGCGTTGTGCTGGTCCTATGGGACAAACGAACTTCGAGTCGGTCAGAAGGAAGTAGGTGTGGAAATCGGTCGGCCCACTCAACGGCTGATACGCCCTTATCAGCAAAGACCTCACTGAGGCCGATGGCTTCGGCTTCTTCGGGACTCTTCAATCGATACAGATCGACATGAGTCAATGGGAGCCGTCCCTGGTATTGGTGCATAAGCATGAATGTTGGACTTGCTACCAAGGTGGGGGGTGCATCAAGGCCGGAGACGATGCCGCGGACGAACGCGGTCTTGCCAGCCCCCAGATCACCGATCAATGCAATCACATCTCCCTCGTGAAGTACCTTCCCGATGGCTTTGCCGATTGACTCCGTCTTGCGGCGAGACGTCAGGACAAAACCAGGGGAGTCAGCTCGTCGAGCCATAGGGAGGCCGTTGTGTGGATCGCGTTCGTGGCGCAAGGATGTGACCATCTGAATTGCCAAAGGTCCTAAGCAGTGCGGTCGGAATCTGTTCAAGCAGGTCCCCTGCAATCATGCCGATTTCCCCTTTCTCGGCTGCAGCCTGATCACCTGCCGCTCCATGCAGATAGGTGGCCGTGCAGGCAGCTTCCCATGATGGCAGGCCTTGTGCTAACAGACCTGTGATCATTCCTGTCAGCACATCTCCGGTTCCAGCGGTGGCCATACCTGGGTTACCGGTTGGACAGATCGCCACGGCACCGTCTGGACGTGCAATCACGGTTCTGGCTCCCTTCAAGATGACGAACAAACCACGCTCCCTGGCAAAACGAGTTGCAGTGCCGATCCGATCGCGATTGACAGTCTGAGGCGTGGCCTCAGCCTCCAACCGAGCCATCTCGCCTGGATGGGGTGTGATGATCGGGGGTATTTTGCATGAAGCCAGGAGCGCGGTGCGCCCCGTCAAGGCATTCAGCGCATCCGCATCAAGCACGGCTGGTCGGTCGAGTCGTGTGGTCAACGCTTGCACGAGTTCAACTGTCTCGGGATGAGTTGATAATCCCGGACCGATCGCCACCGCATCTCTGTTGGCCATGAAGGCGAGAAGACGATCTAACGCAGCACGCGAAAACGTCCGGGCTTTGGTCTCGGGCATGGGGAGCGTCATGACTTCCAGGAGTTTGGCTTCCAATATGTCATTGACACTTGATGGTGTCGCAACCGTGACGAGACCGGCTCCGACCCGCAGCGCCGCTTGTGCAGCCATCGCTGCTGCGCCTGTTTTTCCGATGGAGCCTGCAATAATACCGGCGTGTCCGTATGTTCCTTTGTGACCGGATCGTTTACGTCGTGGAAGGCACCCTTGAACCCACTGAGGCGTGATCAAGGTTATGCGACTCTCTATCGCATCGACATAGGGCTGTGGGATCCCAATATCAACAAGGTGGATGTCCCCAGCGAAGTCGATCCCTTGATTCTGGTACAGACCGACTTTAGGGAGGCCGAAGGTGACGGTAAGTGCGGCACGAACAGCTTGGCCGAGAGCAGCTCCAGTATCGGCGTGGAGGCCAGACGGCAAATCAACCGCCACGATGGGGCGGTTCACCTCGTTCATACTCTCGATGACCTCGCCATAGCGGCCTGTGACCTCCGAGGACAGACCTGTTCCAAACAGAGCATCAACCACGAGGTCACTTTCCTGCAAAAGTGCTTTCGCCGTCTCTTTGGACCTATAAGGGAAAACCAATGACGTTCCAGCCGTCTTCACAAACTGCCTATACATCGAAGCGGCGTCTCGACTCAATTCGGATAAGGGGGTCATAGTAAGAACACGGACCTTGGCATGGCGTCGTCTGAGGAGGCGAGCCGCAACGAATCCATCGCCGCCATTATTCCCTTTCCCGCAGACGAGGGTGATCGTCTTGCCGCTGACCGTGCCCATCCATTGTTCCATGCACGAGACCACGCCTGCGCCTGCTCGTTCCATCAATGTGGTTGCAGGGATACGAGCCTTACCAATCGTTCGGCGGTCGAGCTCCTGCATTTGTGCCCCGGTGATGAGCTTGATCATGTCAAGATGGTGCTCGCCAAATGAGACGGCTCCTGGTGTGGGAGGCTGCTCGCATTAACCCAGTAACGCTTTCATTTCCTTGACGGCTTGCGCAAGCCCGACGAGGACTGCGCGTGCGATAATGCTATGTCCGACGTTGTACTCGACAATTTCAGGGATATGGGTGAGCCGCTTGATATTGCGGTAGTTCAATCCATGCCCTGCATTCACACCGATTCCAAGTTTATACGCGAGTTTCGCGGCGAGGCTAATGGCCTCAAATTCAGTGTCGGCTTCCTTCGAGCGCGTAGCATTGGCATACCGACCGGTGTGGAGCTCGACAAAATCCACTGCAATTTTATGTGCGGCCTTGATCTGGCTCAAATCGGGGTCAATGAAGACACACACCGGGATCCCACCGTTACGGAGTAAGTTCACAATGTGTTGAATGCGCTCTCGCTCGCCCACAATGTCGAGGCCGCCTTCCGTGGTCAGTTCCTGTCGCTTTTCTGGTACCAGCGTCACCAGGTCCGGCTTGATGTTGAGGGCAATCTTTGCCATCTCGACATCAGCGGCCATCTCAAGGTCGAGCTTTGTCCGGGAGATTTCACGAAGCAGGTGAAGATCTCGATCCTGGATATGGCGTCGATCTTCCCGTAGATGAACGACCAAACCGTCGGCCCCTGCTAGTTCGACGAGAACGGCGGCTGCCAGCGGATCGGGATCGGTTCCACCGCGAGCCTGCCTCAAGGTCGCTACATGGTCAATATTCACACCGAGCCGAGCCATTCGCCCTCCTTACACAGCTATGCGACTGGATAAAATTACAGACAAGCGCCAGATGAGCGAGACAATCCCGCAGCTATTAGTAACAGAAAGGAGGGAGAGGGGGCAAGAATGGCTGTGACGAAGAGTCTTCTATCGTGGATTCTCGTCTGGGGAGAGGGTGTCTTCAAAAAAGCTGGAAATTGACTGGGCTAGACTGCTCCATTAAAATAGGCACTTCTTAAACTTCCACGCTCGGTTGCCGCGGCGCGTCGGGTGAGCATTCTCTCATACGAATAGTCAAAGGAACTTCATGGGGTTGGGCGACGGGTTTTATCGAATCAAACGATTGCCTCCGTATGTCTTCGCACAGGTTCAGGCGCTCAAGCTGGAGGCGCGGCAACGAGGTGAGGACATCATCGACTTCGGCATGGGGAATCCCGATGAACCCACCCCCACGCATATCGTCGAGAAGATGATCGAAGCCGCGCGGAAAGGGAAAAATCATCGCTATTCCGCGTCGCGAGGGATTACCAAGCTACGGCATGCAATTTGTGCATGGTACAAGCGGAACTATGATGTGGAGCTCGATCCGGAGACGGAAGCGATCGTTACGATAGGATCAAAAGAAGGTTTGGCTCACCTGGCCCTGGCCATCATCGGCCCCGGCGACGTGGTGATGACTCCCACGCCGACCTATCCCATTCATATGTACAGTTTCATCATTGCCGGTGGCGAAGTCTGCGGCATTGAGCTTCGTCAAGACAGCGATTTTTTTGAGGACCTCACCCGGGTCTACCGGCAAACATTCCCACGGCCAAAGATCCTCGTCATCAATTTCCCGCACAATCCGACAACGGCCGTGGCGGATCTTGGGTTTTTCAAGAAAATCGTGGCGTTTGCCAAGGAACACAACGTCATCGTCATCCATGACTTCGCCTATGCCGATCTCGTATTCGACGGCTATAAGGCCCCAAGTTTTCTCCAGGCTCCGGGCGCAAAGGACTGTGGGGTAGAGTTCTATACCCTATCTAAAGCCTATAATATGCCGGGCTGGCGGGTCGGCTTCTGCGTCGGGAATCGAGAAGTCGTCGGCGCGTTGGCGAAGATCAAGAGTTACCTCGATTACGGCATTTTTCAGCCTCTGCAAATCGCGAGCGTGATCGCACTGAACGGTCCACAAGACTGTGTCAAAGAAACCGTGCGTCGATATCAAAAACGTCGCGATGTGCTGGTCGATGGACTGAACCGCATCGGGTGGCAGGTTGCCAAGCCTCTGGCGACCATGTTTGTATGGGCGCGCATTCCTTTACCCTATCGCCATATGGGCTCGTTGGAATTTTCGAAACTCCTGCTCAAAGAAGCGAAGGTCGCGGTTTCACCGGGAATTGGATTCGGCGAAGGGGGCGATGAATACGTACGATTCGGCCTCGTGGAGAATGAACATCGCACTCGCCAAGCGGTGCGCGGGATCCGCAAAGCCCTCAAGCTTGACGGAGGCGAGGAATGAAGTCTCGGATCGGAGTGGGCATCGTCGGGTTCGGGACGGTCGGAATCGGTGTCGCGAAGACCCTGCTCAACAATGCCGGTCTCATCCGCAGCCGAGTCGGTGTACCGATCGAATTGGTTCGTGTCGCAGACCTGGACATTGTAAGGGATCGAGGGGTGACACTGGCGCCAGGGGTCCTCACGACCGATGCCAAGCAAGTCCTAGCGGATCCAGACATCGATCTCGTCATCGAACTCATCGGTGGGTGCGATACCGCGAAGCGAATCATATTGGAAGCGATTGCTGCCGGAAAACATGTCGTGACAGCGAACAAGGCACTCCTGGCCCTACATGGTGAAGAAATTTTTGCTGCTGCCACCCGGAAGGGTGTGGAATTGGGGTTTGAGGCCAGTGTGGGTGGTGGAATTCCGGTGCTGCGGGCGTTGACGGAAGGGCTGGCCGGCAACACCATCGAATCCATTTATGGGATCATCAATGGGACATCCAATTATATCCTGTCGAGAATGACCCGAGAGGGGCACGACTTTCAGGCAGTGCTCAAAGATGCCCAGCAGGCGGGCTATGCGGAGGCAGATCCGACGTTTGATGTCGCCGGGGTCGATTCCGCGCACAAGCTGGCGATTCTGGTCAATCTTGCCTACGGCACGCCCGTCAACTTCAAGGAAATCTACACGGAAGGGATCACGGACATTACGCCGACTGATATTGCGTATGCCAAACAGTTTGGCTGTACGATCAAGTTGCTGGGCATTGCGAAGTATGTGAATGGAGAAATCGAAGCACGGGTGCATCCCACCATGCTGCCTTCCACCTCCCCCATTGCGCAAGTCGAAGATGTCTATAATGCCATTCAACTTGTTGGGGATGCTGTCGGTGATGTCGTGCTCTATGGACGTGGAGCCGGGTCCATGCCAACCGGAAGCGCGGTGGTCAGCGATGTCATCGCCATCGGGCGCAATATTCTCAAAGGGGCGGTCGGTCGGGTGCCGGTTGCTTCATTTCAACAGGACCATCGGCGACCGCTTCGGCTTCGGGCAATGGAAGAGATCAGCTCGCTCTATTATCTCCGGTTTACCGTGGTGGATCGACCTGGCGTGTTGGCGCAGATCGCCGGTGAACTCGGGCGCTGCGGAATCAGCATTTCTTCCATGGTTCAACAGGGACGTCGGGAGGGGCAGACCGTCCCGGTGGTCATCAAGACTCACATGGCCAAAGAGCGTGACGTGCAGACCGCGCTTCGCGAAATCAATCGGCAGGCGTTTGTGGCTGAACCAACGCGACTGATCCGTGTGGAAGGTAAAGACGAATAACCGATGAATCGTTGGCGAGGTATCATAGAGGAATACCGTAAATTCCTCCCCGTGACCGAACACACTCCCATTATCAGCTTGGGTGAGGGGAATACCCCTCTGATTCGCGCTACGCGATTGGCCAAGGCCATTGCGCCGGGGATTGAACTCTACCTCAAGTTCGAGGGAGTCAATCCGACCGGGTCCTTCAAGGACCGTGGGATGACCTTCGCCATCTCGAAGGCAGTGGAGGGTGGCGCACGGGCTGTCATGTGTGCGTCAACAGGGAATACGTCCGCCTCCGCCGCTGCCTATGGGGCCAGAGCCGGATTGTCGGTATACGTGCTGATTCCGGCCGGCAAGATCGCGATGGGCAAGTTGTCTCAGGCGATGATGCATCAGGCTACGGTCATCCAGATCGAAGGGAACTTTGATCAGGCATTGACGCTGGTCAAAGACTTATCGGCTTCCCTTCGCGTTGAATTGGTGAACTCCGTGAATCCCTTTAGGATTGAAGGGCAGAAAACCGCCGCCTTTGAGGTCTGCGATCAGCTCGGTGAAGCTCCGACCCTTCATGTCTTGCCGGTTGGGAACGCGGGCAACATCACCGCCTATTGGAAGGGCTATACCGAGTATCGTGCCGCCAGCCAAATCACGCGACTGCCCCGCATGATGGGGTTTCAAGCGGCAGGTGCGGCTCCCATAGTACTGGGGAAGATCGTCGAGCAACCACAAACCATTGCAACCGCCATTCGAATCGGCAACCCTGCGAGTTGGTCCTCTGCGTTGAAAGCCGTGGAGGAATCCTCAGGGGCCATCGATATGGTGACAGACGAGGAGATTCTTCACGCGTATACACTGGTGGCGGCCACGGAGGGAGTCTTTTGCGAGCCGGCCTCGGCTGCATCAGTGGCCGGCGTGGCCAAACTCCAGCATAACAAAGCGCTGCGTGAGGGCGACACGGTGGTATGCACCTTGACAGGACATGGGTTGAAGGATGCCGATACAGCCATCTCCGTGTCCAAACAACCACTCACGGTCAAGGCGACGCGCGAGGACGTTGCTCGTTTATTGAACGTGTGAAAGGCGTGTAGATTCAATGAAATATGTGATCGTGCATGCTGGTGGGATGGCGGACCACCCACAAGCAGAACTCAATGGTCAAACACCACTGCAAGCGGCAGCCACTCCCCATCTCGATCAGCTTGCTCAAATCGGAGAACTCGGTCAGCTGATGATCCCAACCGAGGGGATCCGTCATGGGGGGGGATTGCTCGGTGCGGCAATTCTCGGTTATGACCCGAAGAAATACTATCAAGGGCCGGGGCCACTGGAAGCGGCAAGTCTGGGTGTCTCCGTAACGGGACATGACGTGGTTTATCGCTGTACGATGGTCACGCTGCGTCCGGACGGTGGGAAGGGCGCAGAGATCAAGAAATTGGGGCCAAACGTCATCATGGATGATGCGACAGCCGGCTTGATCGAGACCGAAGAGGCCCGTGAATTGCTCGAAGCGATCAACGAGCAGCTCGGTTCCGAAACCATTCAGTTCTTTCCTGGCGCCGGTCATCGCCATCTTATGGTGTGGGTCAATGGCAAGCCACGTGCCGTCTGTAACGATCCCCAGTCTGTTCTCGCGCAATCCATCGCGGATGCCTTGCCTACAGGTGACGGCGCAGACATTCTCCGCAAGCTCATGGATGCGGCGCATGTGATTATGCGTGATCATCCGGTCAACGATGAACGGATGGCTGAAGGGAAGAAACCGGCAAATTGCGTGTGGCTGTGGGGTGAAGGACGAGCGGTCATGTGGCCGAGCTTGGCGGAGAAATACGACATCACAGGGACGGTCGTGGCGACCAGTGATGTCTATCGTGGAGTCGGGATTTGTGCCGGCCTTGATGCGGTTGATCCAGAGCGACTTGCCGACGGTGATCTTCGTACCAGGGCTTCCGTGGCGCTCGCCGAGTTCGCCAAGAAAGATTTTGTGTATGTCCATGCCAGGTTGACGGACGAGATCATCCACGGGACCGATATCAAGGCCAAAGTCCGTGGAATCGAAGAGTTTGATCAGCAGCTGGTTGGTCCGCTCATTGAGGGACTCGCTAAACAAGGGCCCTATCGGTTCCTGGTGGTGTGTGAGCATGGACGAGGGGCGAGTGGTCAGCCGTTCTATGCGTTCGGGGAGGGAGGCAAGAAGGCTGGATCAACCAGTCGTCGCTTCACCGAGGTGGATGCTCAGGCTGCTGGTATGCCCGCCCGTGACGCCACGAAATTCTCGAATAAGTTCTTCTCCAAAAGCTGACCATCGTGGCACTGATCGTTCAGAAATACGGCGGCACGTCGGTTGGGACAATCGAGCGTATCCAACGGGTGGCCGATCGTGTCGAAAAGACCCGACGAGATGGCCATCAAGTCGTCGTCGTGCTGTCTGCGATGAGCGGCGAAACAGACCGTCTCATTAAACTCGCCCATGAAGTGACCGCGACTCCCGACGATCGAGAGATGGATATGCTCCTCTCGACCGGCGAGCGGGTGACGATCGCCCTGTTAGCGATGGAGTTACGTGGCCGCGGCATCAACGCCCGTTCCTTTACAGGACGGCAGGTAGGCATTATGACCGATAGTGCCCATACTAAAGCGCGGATCGCGCGAGTGACGTCCGGACGGCTTCGTGAGGCTCTGGATCAAGGGGTGGTGCCCGTCGTGGCCGGGTTTCAAGGTATCAACGAACGGTCCGATGTGACGACGCTGGGCCGAGGCGGGTCTGATCTTTCTGCGGTGGCGGTAGCGGCGGCGCTCAAAGCCGATCGCTGCATTATCTTTACCGATGTCGACGGAGTCTATACTGCCGATCCCAATATTGTCCCCGCAGCGAAACGTATCGACAAGATTTCCTATGAAGAGATGCTCGAAATGGCCAGCCTCGGCGCGAAAGTGCTGCAGACCAGATCGGTGGAATTCGCGGCGAAGTTCAACGTACCGGTGGAAGTGAATTCCAGCTTCAAAGAAGGAAAGGGAACGCTCGTGACCAAGGAAGATACGGACATGGAAGCGGCGGCGGTTGCCGGAGTCACGGGAGACCGGAACCAGGCGAAGATCACGATCATTGGGGTTCCGGACAAGCCGGGGATTGCCGCCAGGATCTTTGGACCGGTGGCGGAGGCGAACATCAATGTCGACATGATCATTCAGAACATCAGTCAAGCAGCCCTGACGGACCTCTCCTTTACCGTCCCACGGGCAGATCTTAAAAAAGCCGTGCCTCTGATTCAGGGCGTTGCCAGGGACATTGATGCCAAATCGGTTTCCGTCACCGAGTCCATAGCAAAAGTCTCGCTCATCGGCGTGGGCATGCGCTCGCACTCCGGCGTGGCAGCCAAGATGTTTAATGTCCTCTCCCGTGAGGGGGTCAACATCATGATGATCAGCACGTCGGAGATCAAAATCTCCTGCGTCATTGATGAGAAGTACCTTGA
>JAOUGT010000192.1 GCA_029865485.1 Nitrospira sp. | reverse complement strand
TTGTGCTGGGTCGTAGGCAATTCGGCGCAGAGCATCTTCATAAAAGGCATAGCGGAGCGTAATTCGGTCAGGACCACCCATGATATTGGGAATCGTGTCTGTTGCTTTCCATCGTGCCATCTCATCAGGGCCAAATCCAAGCCGTAACTCTTCCGCGAAATCGACGACCGGGCATTTGAGTGCCAGGCAAACCAGATCTGTCCGTTGGGAGGCCGTCAGAATCGACACGAGCCCGCCGAAGCTCGATCCCATCAGGCCAATGCGTCGATAGCCTTTCTGCTTCATGAAATCGATGGCGGCCTGTGCCTGTTGCACTCCCAGGGTTGTGGTGATCTGCTCGAACGGCCCCTCGCTTTCCCCCTGCCCAAAGAAGTCGAAGCAACAGGTGCCGATTCCCTGTTCGATCAGCAACCGGGTGAGGGCCTTATTCGTCGAACTAGTTTTTGAAGAGAGAAACCCGTGGCACAAGACGGCAACCTTGTCCGTTCCTCCGGAGGGGAGGCTTAAGATCGCGGCGACTCGATGTCCATGAGGATCAAGAAACGTGATGTGCTCTTCCATGGGAGCATTCTACCAGAGTCAGCGTGGATGGGGAGGGGTAGAGATCTGTCACTCCCTCTCTAGGAAATAAAAATGATCGGTTGGTCCGTGGCCGTGGCCGATCGCCAACCCATGGCGGATGGCTTGCGTGACGTAGGCCTTTGCCGCCTGTGCGGCATCCAACACGGAGCGCCCTCTGGCAAGATGGGCGGCCAGCGCAGAGGCGAACGTACAGCCGGTGCCATGGGTGTGGCGCGTCTCAATGAACTCGCCCTTCAGAACATTGAAGAACCGCCCGTCGTAGAGGAGATCCGTCGCCCGTTCACTGAGCAGGTGGCCTCCTTTGATCAGCACATGTTGACACCCGAACCCATGGATGACCTTTGCCGCTCGTCGCGCATCGGCCAAAGACGTGATCTGGATTCCTGACAATTGCTGGGCCTCATGGATGTTCGGGGTGACCACGAAGGCGAGTGGAAGCAACTGCGTTTTCACCGCGTCGACGGCCTCCGGTCGTAACAGCGGATGACCACTCTTCGAGATCATCACCGGGTCTACGACGAGCGTGGCGACCTTTTGAACGGTCAGCATCTTCACGACGATTTCGACAATGGTTGTCGACGACAACATTCCGGTCTTCACGGCGGCGACATCGAAATCGTCGAAGACCGCGTCGAGTTGTGAGGCGATGATGCTCGATGGCAACTCAAACACGTCCGTCACTTCTTCGGTATTCTGAGCCGTGATGGCCGTGATGACCGACATGGCGAACACACCATTGGCGGACATGGCTTTGAGATCGGCCTGAATGCCGGCACCTCCGCCGGAATCCGATCCGGCAATTGTCAGTACTTGTTTGATGGGCTGTGGCATGGGTCGCTTTCTAAGGCGTGACTGCTGCGGGACTGGGAGCTGGTTCCCCCTTCAATCCATCGATAATGAATGAGGCGTCGCGCCTTGGTAATTGTTCATGAAACGATAATGTAAACTCGGAACCAGCGGCGTCCGGTGGCTGAGTGAAGATGAAGACTGCTCGCTGTTTTCGACGAGGAGACAGTTCGACGCCTCTCGTACAGAGGCCTTCACGATTCTGCTCAACGGTCTGATACCAGACACTTCCATGTTCATCTTTCAGCACCGTGTTTTGCAAGTGACAGAGCAGCTTGAGGTCACGCAGCGTATGATTTGCCACCGTGACATCCAGCTTGACTCGGCCGTTCAGTCGCGCAATCGACATGACGATGAACTCGTAGGCGTCATTCCGGTGGGTGCCTAATCCAACCGGTGGTGCAGGTTCTTTCGGCTGCTCGACCGGCAGTGTTCCGGGGAGAGGAGCGTCCTTGTTGAAAAATGTGCTGAGGGGACCGGTTTTCGGAAAGGTTGTGCGGGTGGCGCTGATCGATTGAGCCTGCTTAGGGGTGATCAGCCGTACGGTCACTTGTAGGCCTTCGGGTGTTTCGGTGTAGGTGCCCGACACGAAGAGGTCGGCGCGGATAGCCTTGGCGGCGCGCCGGACAGCCTTGGCGTTGGGTGGATCGATATGCTCGAGCTGCATCTTTTTCAAGGTCGAGTAGAGCAGTGTGCGATCGACCGTGGTCAATTCACCTGCCACCATGATTTGGGTTCCAAGCTCTTCGGCGAGAAATTGTCCGACCGGTGTCGGGTCTCCCTGTGAGTCGGTAAAGTCGAGCACGGCGAGTCGTTGCTTCTTCGCCTTGGCGGCTCCTTCCGTCACGCCTTCTGCCAACTGTTTGAGGCTGTCCTCGTAATTCGCTGCGGCCCATGATGATGGTGAAAACGGAAGCGGCAGGACGAGGCTGATCAGAAGTAGCAGCGGGCCAATCATAGACATGAACTGCTGTCATTATACTCAGGGCGATGCCGGTGTCTAGCGGGCCATGAAAACTAGTGGTGAAATAGGAGTCTACGAGGGGTAAATCGTTTCATGGGTGGGGGTATCCCCTTGAACGGATGTGACAGGACCGGGCTCCATCATGGGGCGTGGTCTTTCCTCTGCATTTTCACGCCGCAAGGCTGGCCAACTACTAACCCATTGTGAACCCTGAAGATCTCATGGCAAATCATGCTACCCCTGGTTTGTCGCGCAGCTTGCGACTGCTCCTTGTCCCGCAATCGGCCAGGGGTGACGTTTGACAAACGCGCTTGTCGGTGCAGTACACTACCACCCCTATAGCTCCCCCCATTCACTCCTACTGCCCTAAGGAGGCCTCCATGCGGAACAGTTTCTGGGTCAAGATGTTTGGCGTAGCGGGTCTGTTTTTCCTCTGTCTCACGAGTTGGGCCGGTGCCGAAGAGCCGGCGGGTGTCGTCAGTGAGGCGCGCTTGGTCGCACAATACAATTACTCGATCCACATTTTGGCCATGTTGGTCGTCGGCTTCGGATTTCTCATGGTGTTTGTGCGGCGATATGGCTTTGGAGCGACGACGGGGACGTATCTGGTGGTTGCAACGGGACTGCCTCTGTACATGTTGTTGCGTGCCAATGGCGTGGTGGGGCATGAGTTGAAGGCCCATACGGTCGATGCCCTGCTGTACGCTGAATTCTCCGTGGCGACGGCGCTCATTGCCATGGGCGCGGTGCTGGGGCGTTTGCGGGTCTTTCAATATGCGCTGCTCACCTTGCTCCTGGTGCCGCTCTATGCCTTGAACGAATATCTCGTGTTGGACAATGGGGCCGGGCTGACCAAAGGTTTTCAGGATTCGGCTGGCTCGATCGTCATCCACGCGTTCGGGGCCTATTTTGGATTGGCTGCCTCGCTGGTCTTGACGACGACTGCACAGCGCAGCCAACCCATTGAATCCGATCCGACCTCGGATCGCTTCGCGATGCTGGGGTCCATGGTGCTGTGGCTGTTCTGGCCCAGTTTTGCAACGGCGATTGTCCCGTTTGAAGAGATGCCGCAGACGATCGTGAACACGATTCTCGCGTTGAGCGGAGCGACGCTCTCGACCTATTTCCTGAGCACCCACTTCCACCATGGGAAAACGTCGATGGTCGACATGGCTAATGCGGCGTTGGCGGGCGGGGTGTCGATCGGTTCGACCTGTAATCTCGTCAGCCCGACCGGTGCGTTTGGGATCGGGTTGCTGGCCGGTGCCTTGTCGGTCATTGGCTATGTGTTTATTCAGCCCATGCTTGAATCGAAGATCAAACTCGTCGACACCTGCGGCGTCCACAATCTGCATGGCATGCCGGGATTACTCGGCGGACTCATGGCGATCATTGTCGTGCCGGGCGTGGCCGGCGTTCAACTTGTGGGCATTGCCATGACGCTTGGGATTGCCATTATTGGAGGGGCCATCGCCGGTGCCGTGATTCGAGCGACCGGGACGACGGAACAAGCCTACGAAGACTGCCACGAATTCTCACATGTGCCGGGCCCGGAGAGTGAACGGCGGGTGGAGGAACTGGCGCTTGGGGTAAAGGCCGATATCGACGCCCTGCAGAAAGAACTTCTTGCTCGGACAGCCGCTCGCACCTGAGTGGTAGCGCATCGTTCGATGGCCTGTGAATCAGAGGGTGGGAGGTCTGGATTAACGAGACCTCCCATCCTGTAGAGTTATTTGCGCCGGTTCATCTCCCAACAACCAATACAAGTGTGGTTCAGCAGAGCACTCAAACAGGAGTGCTGTAATCCAGGAGCCTTTCTTCGGGTAGGCCCCAGGTTGAGCAAGCTCTGCCTGGTGCGTCTGATAGGCGCTGGAGATGATAAACCCAGAGCCCTTAACAAGGCAGGGTGAAGCACTGGAGGTGTTTGTGCGTCACCTGTCTTTGGGAGACTTCGTGCCGAGCAAGTTCTGTATGGTGCGCCCGACAGGACTTGAACCTGTAACCTTCTGATCCGTAGTCAGATGCTCTATCCATTGAGCTACGGGCGCGTGCTGGAGCAGTGACGAGGAATGAGTGGGAGTTCTGGGTTACGGCGGCGATTTCAGAAGGGCATCTCTAATTCAGAGGTAGGCCGATTGAATTACGCCTGCACGCAGCACATTCGTCTTATCACCCTTCGCGCTAGTGGTTATACAGTTCTCTATAAGGAGGGGTCAAGTGATGGGTGCCAGAAAAGTCTGGAACTCCGTGGCGCAACAGTTGGTTAAGGGATCATCTTGCTGACTTCGTTTGAGAATGTGCTTTCAGTCCCATCCGTATTGAACGCGGAAACAACGAAGAAATAGGTGGTGCCTATTGCCAGCCCGGTGACAGTGTATGTGGTGACATCTGCGGGCGTCGTCGTAATTGGCGTTCCATAGGCGCCTGAGGCTGTTGCCAGATAGATCTTGTATCCAGCGACATCCGTTCCAGCACTTGCGTCCCAAGAAAGCGAGGCGGTTCCACTATCTGGAGAGAATTGGGAATCGAGGGACGGGTCCGCCGATGGACAGGCTGTCAGAAGGAGCAGCAAGAGAGCGAGTTGCAACATCTGATAGGAACGAGTCATTGGTCTTGGCCATCCCCTGTCAAATGGCGTGATTGTGTGCGGTTACTCAGCTGTTAGTTTGAGCAAGGTTTGTACCCATACCTGCGCCGAACTAGTCCGGCAGAAGTCATTGAAATGCTACAGAGTGAGGAGGATTGTCTTGAATGACAGGGGTGAAAGGCTACAGAGAATCAGTTATGCTTGTACGACCATGTCAGGACCTGTCCTTCTTTGCAACCTCTAATGACTAGAACAGCGGGTAGCCGAGGGATGGTTGAAAGTGGTGGGATGGGGGGCTGTCTACCTGAAAACGACGAGGGGCTTCCTACAGAGTAGGAAGCCCCTCAATCAGGCATCAGCTAAACTGAAGCTTACTTGCCCTTCTCGTCCTTCTTCTTCTCTTCGCCGAAGGTGTCGGCATGGCCGCCCTTCTTCTCTTCCTTCTTCTTCTCCTCAGCCATCACGACATGGCCGCCCTTCTTCTCTTCCTTCTTCTTCTCCTCGGCGAACGCTGGTGCGCTGAAGGTGACTGCCACTGCCACTGCCATCACTGCCATCAACATGCTCTTCATTCTAAAACCCCTTGTTAAAAATTTTATAAGACTGTGTGCCACTCATTGGCACTTGGCCAGGTATACAGCAAAGACAATGCCGTTCCCGGTTGATTCTTACATGAGACCAAGAGCGCCGATGAATCAGCAAGTTAGAAAAACTCTCTCATGAATGCTCGAAGGGATTTCCATACAGGGGGCTGTAGCAGAATAGCTCTGACCGAGCTAAACCGCCTCAGTTTGTGGGTGTGGATTGGGTGCTGCCGCAGTGGGTGGATGTTCCCAAACCCGGAAGGAGTTGGACGAGATAGGCCAACCGGTCACTCCGAACGTGAGGAAAGCCCTAAGTCTTGCGACCCAGGGGTGATGATGAAGTCTGCGAGGCGAACATGCGATATGTTCGTATTCATATTATTCAGGGTTTAGAAATACGCCTTGTGGAGTCAGGTGATGTGTGTCCTATCCGCCTGAAATGACCGGTCTGATTTCGATCTCGTCCTGGTCGAGGAGCATCTCATCCTCTGTCACCAATTCATCGCCACGAATGACGAGGTGCGCTTCGACGACGAGATTCAGCTCGCGCAGGAGATCCTTGGCTCGCTTGGGCCCTTTGACATTGATTGATCGTGAAGGATGACTTAGTTGAACTTGCATGTTTTGATCATACGAGTAACTGGGATCAAGGAGCAAGGGGGGATGAGATGTGAGCCGACAGTTTGCTCTTGGCGTAGGCAAGCCCTTCTTCCACTGTTGAGAATTCCCCATCCAGCTGAGCCTCGAAACAGTCATCGAGCAAGTGGCCCATGTCTGGTCCAGGGTGCACCCCAAGCTCCAGCAGATGCCGACCCATGACGAGGGGGAGCGGGACTTGCCGGTCCACCGCCAACGCTTTGGCACGAGTCAGGAGCCAGTCCCCGGCAGGGAATCCGTCAAACGGTTTGGGTGGACGGCCTGCATGATCTGCTCGTGCTACACGCACCAAGCGATCGATACGCGAGACCTGCTTGGCGAGGCGTCGGATGGCACTGTCTGACGCCTGAACATCGAAGAGGGCGCGGGGACGGAGGT
>JAOUGT010000191.1 GCA_029865485.1 Nitrospira sp. | reverse complement strand
CTCTGGACGATAAGCAACTGGTACGCGCCGGCTTGGACTATCACGAGTTTGCCACTCTCAACGTCTACGAGAATTGGACCGAATGCGCGGAACGCTTCAAGGCGCAACGCCTCTTTGCCGTCTCGACTCGTAACACTCAACGTTATGATCGCGTCGCCTATACGGAAGGCGATGCGTTTCTGTTCGGTCCTGAAACACGAGGCCTCCCAACCACACTGCTCGAATCGTTTGCTGAGAGCCGGCGTATCCGTTTGCCGATGCTCCTGGACAGTCGTAGTCTCAATCTCTCGAATGCTGTCGCGGTGGTCGTCTACGAGGCGTGGCAACAAATCGGGTTCAAGAACGGGCGTTAGCGGCTATTCAACACGCGACAGGCTTTTTGATGGCGTCGGCATTTTCTCACGCATTTGTTGCCCTGGCATTGGGACGAGCTACACAGGATCCAGTCATGACCAGGCAAGTCCTATTCGTTGGCATGGCCTGTTCGATTATCCCGGACCTGGATGTCATTGGCTTTTCTTTCGGCATTCGATACGGCGATCTGTGGGGCCATCGCGGCATGACCCATTCCCTCTTCTTCGCCGGCCTGCTCAGTGCAGCGCTCGTGGCCATACTCTACAGAAATCGAGCAAGGGTAGCGCAAGCGAAAATCTTTGTATATCTCTTCCTCTGCACCGCGTCACATGGCGTCCTCGACGCGATGACCGACGGGGGCCTGGGCATCGCCTTCCTTTCCCCATTCGACACCACTCGGTACTTTTTCCCGTATCGACCGGTCGCCGTCTCGCCGATTGGGATTGGTCAGTTCTTTAGCCTCGATGCACTACGCATCCTCGCCAGCGAAATCACGTGGATCTGGCTTCCATCCATGGGAATACTGCTACTTGCCCACATGCTCAAACGCTTCAGGGCGACAAATTTCAGGGCTGGCAGTCCGACGGGCGATCGGTAGCCGAAACCGCCGTTGCCTTCAGCGAGAAGTTCGCCAGGTGACTTCTTCCCAGCAGAGATGAACGAATGTGTCGAAGGGAGGAAAGTTAGCCGAATTCTGCTCTTTGGAACGGACCCAGAGATCGATTTCCATACCGGCTGGATCTGTTTCACCACCGGGAAGCATTCGCTTCACGGGGTAATGCACTTCGTGAGTCTTGGGATCCCGAGACCGTTCCATGACCATAACGTGCGCATCATAATCCTTGTAAAGCACGTCCCCATTCTTGAACATCGTCGCCGTACCCCACCCGCCGAGATACAGCCAGGTCTTGGGATACAACGGGTCTCCATTGCCTGAATCGCCATGTTCATACAGTCTCGTCGCGATGCCACCATCCTGAAACGGCACTTTCGCAGCAAACCGATCGAAGACGATGCGATATCGGTCGGCGCCTTCCACAAATTCTGCAATCACTTGTCCGCTGTTGATGCGTTCATTCACGTCGATCTCGATCGTGCCTTGCACCGGTGTGACCCGCTTACCGGCATAGTCCATGTGATCCCAGGGTGAGTGATCATTCATACTTCCAACCAGGATGGTCTGTTGGCCGGTCAGATGAAACTGTCCGCTGTAATAAGGATGCTCGTCGGCTTTGAAGATGCGCGTGCCCTCATCCTCTTTCGGCGTGCCGAATTGTCCCGCCGACACTCCAGGCCCAGACAGGCAGAGGCTCACTAGCACCATCGAACGGATGGTACGAGAAGAAATAATCATAGACGTCCCTTCATCTAACACTAGACACATTTGATACCCTTAGCGGCAGGTCCTGGAAACCGCCGGCGGTCTGCACAGCGCCACGATTTTCCAGACCGCCATGAGCACAAGCACCGACAGATACGAACCGATACGGATTTTGCCTTGCGTGGTCATCGTATGCTCCTGAACCAACCGAGTTGATCCGGGATACGAGACTCAGTTCGGTCAAAGGATTCGCTCTTACCACGTTCGCGACCTGGCACATGAATGCCCGCATCGACCCAGCTTTTCATTGACCGGCGCGCACGCTCTTCGACTCAAAATGATTGGGCCGCGGCATAATGCAGTTGGGATTCAAGCCTTGGGCTTTCAGGGTATCGATACTGCCAAGTACTTTCTCGTCCTTCAGATCGATCACCGTAATAGACCCATCGCTCAGCCCTTCCAGATTAAGCAGGCTATTTTGCACAAACAGGTACCGTTCATCGGGGGATAGCACAGTATGATGCGCGCCGGCAGCAGCCGGCAATGTCTTGAGAAACCTGGGCTGTCGCGGATTGCTGTTGTCATACACATTGACAAACCCAGGCTTCGCCGTGGTGACGTACAACCGATCCCCCTTCGCGTTGTAGAGCATTTCCAACGGCATCCCTTGTTCCCTGGTTCCAAAGTCATCGACCTGTGCGAAGGAAAAGGCCTTGCTTGTTGCATCCCACGTCCCGCCCCACAAGGTCCCCTCAAACATGTTGGTGATATGCACCACCGGAGGATTTGCATTCGGGCTGAACATGATCTCGACCGGCGCCGCCTTGGAAGGAGACGGCTTCAATGAGACCTTGTGCGACGACAGCACCTTCCCGGTACTGGCCTCCAAGACCGTGATCGTTTCTCCTGCCACCGCCATGTCATCCGGCTTGATAGTGCTGGTGATGAGCACCCGGTCGATGCCATTGTGAATCGCGATGCCATGCGGATGCAGAATCACGGCCCCGGTCGATTCGGTCGTGCGAATGGTTTTGATCGGCTTGTCCGTCATGGCGTCGCCCATGATCACGGTGCTCGAACCCATGCAGGTCAAATACCACACTCGGTTGTCCTCGGAAACCACGAGGTCCTCTGCGACCTGGCAATCAGGAACTAGAATGGGTTGCACACGATAGGGAAATCGGGTGAGATCGATCACCTGCAACGGACTGTTCCCCAATGCCGTCACATAAGCCTTGGTGCGATCACGGTTGAAAAAGATGTGATGTGCAACCAGGTCAGGTGGAAGCGGAACCTCCATCAGGATTTTCCCAAAGTCCGCAGACTCAGGATCAACATCCATGATCGCAATGCCTTCCCTCCTCACCGGCTGACCGGCTTTGCTTTCATAGTTCAAGAGCGCAAGGATTTCCGCCGATGCTAAAACGGCACCGGAGAGCACCAACAGACCTGTTACCACAAACAATCCTACCAGTTTCATGAGAAGCCCCCCTTCACTCAATTCCGTTCTAGACATGATGTCGCCACCGATGACTCACTGCAAACCAACGTTCGCATGGCCATGGTATGCTGTTTCTCGGCTGAACGCTGGTCCGGTTCAGCTCACACTCACGGTCACACGTAAGAAGGTTGCAGGGATGGACGTCGCATCCGGCCGTGGGCTCTTGTTCTGGCTGTTGAACAGCGCTTCCAACTCCTTCAAGAGAGCACCGCCTCGGCCGTTCTTCTCCGCCACCTCAAAGGCATTCATCGTCGGTCCATAGTATCGTCGAAACGCATCGACGAGTTCCGATGGCGCGCCGGGATAGTTGAAGGTATAGGTATCCCGCACAAATGAGATCTGCTCCTTGGGAATCCCCGCACTACCAAACCGCTCGATCACATGGCTCTCGACTCCCCAGGTCATTGGACTGACGAAGCCCTCCGGCGGTGGCGGCGAATAGGCCGAGCTGACTTTCAGAATTTGTGCCACAAGCGTGGGATCGTTGGGAATCCAGTTCCCCATCACGACCCGCCCGCCGGGTTTCGTCACGCGCACCATGGCCTTCGCCACATCAAATGGCTTCGGAGCAAACATGGCGCCGAAGATGCTCACGGCCAGATCAAAGGTGTCATCCGGCAGACCCTGCAGATTGGTGGCATCGCCTTCCTGAAATCGACAATTCGTCAGATTGTGCTCCTGCGCCCGTCGGTTTCCCGCAGCCACGAGATTCCTGGCGATATCCACGCCAAGGACGTTGGCTCCGAGTTGGGCCGAAGGGATCGCCGTGGTGCCATCACCACAGCCAAGGTCCAACACGTTCATCCCCTTGGTCACACCCAGACTCTTCACCAGCGCTGCTCCGCTCTCACGCATGCTGGCCGCTATTCTCGTAAAGTCTCCCTTCTCCCATAGTGCTTGATTTGGATTCATACCATATCCCCTCTCCTCAGTAAGATGGATGGGCACACACCGTTGCTCCATCGCGTGATGATACACACGAGAACCATGGGCGTCACTGCCGTCAAGACGCCTTACTGCCTGAAATCACGACAGTCTTCGCCCCGTACCTTGCCGACACTTCTCGAGTGTCCGGGTCTGCGCTCTTCGAAAATAGTCCGCTGCGCGGAGCAACGCAAGAGAGTCCTCTTTCTGCACAGCGCCCATCATACATTTACCCCACAGTTGTGGGGCATTCCGAAATTCTGCCCTGAGCGGTAGGCCGACTCCCTGTTTAGCCATGGCTATCAGACAAGGCTCTCCCCTCCATCTCCTCACGAATATAGTCAACAGGACCGTATCAGAAGGTCCCTCCCTGATGCATTTCCACAAAACCAACACCCTCATCCAAATAGACAGAATAATTGACAACTGCCAGGTTATCTTGCTACATGATTTTATGTCGCCAGTACAAAAGCAATCGGCTGCCAACCCTCAGTTCTGCAACCATCTCAAGGCCGTTCGCCTCCGGAGTGGTCTTTCCCAATCAGACCTTGCAACCAGGGCAGGCATTACCAGGCAGGCTGTGTCCTCCATTGAGTCGAATCTGTATCTGCCGACAACCGCGGTCGCTCTTCGGCTCGCTGCTGTGCTCGGTTGCCGGGTAGAAGATTTGTTCAGCCTTGCTCCGACGGAGGACCTACTTGAAGGCACCTTGATCAGCCAACATCCACGGGCCGAGACCAGCACTCATCCAATCCGCGTCAAAGTCTCCACGGTTGGAAAACGAACAGTTGTGCGGCCCGTCACGGATTTGGGAGACCAACTCTCCTTCACAGTCCCTGCCGATGGCTATATCACCGAGACAGACAGGAAACGATCCGGTACCACCGTGCGCGTCACACTCTCTCGGAATCGGGACGCCATCCAACAAGAAATCTCGGTGGCCGGGTGTGACCCGGCGATTTTTTTAGCCGGCGAACATTTACGACGCCACAAAGATCGGACCACCGTCGTGGGGTGGACCATGGGCAGCACAGCAGCCCTCCGCGCCCTGCAACAGGGTGAAGTGCATGTTGCCGGCATGCATCTCTTTGATCCGATGACCGGCGAATCGAATTTACCGTTTCTCAGGCGGTCACTGAAAGGATCGGGCTACGAGGTCGTGACCTTCGCGACGTGGGAGGAAGGACTTCTGGTTCATCGAGGCAATCCAAAGTCCATTCGCACCGTCGCTGATCTTGCCGAACCGACGCTCACACTCATAAACCGAGAAGAGGGCTCTGGGGCAAGACTGTTGCTCGATCAGAAATTGCGAACAGCCGGAGTAGCCCCGACGCACGTTCGAGGCTATGACCGTATCGCCTCGACACATATCGAGGTAGCAAGAGCCGTTGCGGAACGTCGTGCAGATGTCGGCGTTGGAATTCGCTCTGCCGCGCACTACTTCGGGCTGGATTTCGTGCCGCTGCAAACCGCTCGGTATGACCTCGTGGTGCCGAAGGCCTACCTCACGTCTCACCCGACCTTGACACACCTGTTTGAAACTCTTGTCAGTCGCCCCTTTCGAGATGAGATCGAAGCCCTCGGCGGATATGACACGAGCGACACAGGAAAGAACCATCCATTGCGTATCGCCTAACCTATTTGACCCCATGCGGAAGCTACGCTGGAACAGGCGATGTGACGAGATGACGCGAACGTCAATGTCCAAGAAGTTGTTCTTCTATACCGGTCTGTTGACCGGTTTCATCTTCGCCGGAACTGGATCGGGAGGTGCCGTCGAATATGGTGAGCTCGTTGAGAAAGAGGGCACATGGGTGTTTAAGGAGACGGAAGACCCGGTGCTCAAGCTCATGCACGACAAGCACTTGATCACCGATGAAGACTATTTCAACACCACAGATCGCACCGGTAAAGACTGGATCGAGCCAGCTGATGCCGTGCTCAACCAGCGGCGAGATATTGATTGGATTCATTATGAGAAGTCACTGCTCCGCCTGCCCGACTGGTTGGATCTCGGGTTCGAAAACAGGACCCGCTTCGAGTCGTACGATCACCCATGGCGGACAAGTCAAGTTGTCGGGAATGGCCGAACGGATGCGCGAGTGGCCATGCGATCGCGGGTGCGCATTGGCTTGGGCGGCGACGGCCCTTTGAAACTCTTGTTCGAGGGGCAAGATTCGCGTTCTTTTATGGATAAAAGCCCTGGAGATTTTCGTGATACCACCACGGTCAATGAATTCGATGTCTTACAGCTAGTCGGGTCATTAACTGTGAACAACCTCTTCGGCACCGGGCTCCGCACCGATGTTCACTTTGGCCGCATGACCATGGACTTTGGCCGACGACGGTTGATTGCGCGGAATGACTTCCGAAACACCGTCAATTCCTTCGATGGGTTCCATTGGCAACTCTCGCAGGGAAATACGTGGAGAATCCGAGCATTTGCGACGCAGCCGGTCGTGCGGGACGACGTGAGACTCGATCAGCAATATCACAACCTCTTATTTTGGGGAACCTATCTGGAGAG
>JAOUGT010000190.1 GCA_029865485.1 Nitrospira sp. | reverse complement strand
ATCGCCACCACACCCGCCTCGCCTTCCGGATCCTGCCTCGGTCCATAGACGTTGGCGTAGCGGAGACTGACCACCGGAATCCCGCCGACTCGCTGGAAGTACGATAAGTAGTGCTCCCCGCACAACTTGCTGATGCCATAGGGCGACAAGGGATTGGTGACATGCGATTCAGGGGCTGGAAAGGCCTCTTGTTCCCCGTAGATGGCCCCACCGGACGACGAGAACACCACTTTTCTGCAGCCGTATCGAACCGCTTGTTGCAACACGTTCATGGTACCCAGCACATTAACCTGCGCATCAAAGACCGGATCCGCCACCGAATTGCGCACACTGACCTGTGCCGCAAGATGCAGCACGATGTTCGGCCGTTCATTGCGAAAGATCCGCTCGAGGCGCCAGCTTGTAATGTCGGTCTTATAGAGGCTTGCCGCGCGATTGACATTCTTGCGCTTCCCGGTCACCAGATTGTCGACGATGACAACTTGATGTCCCTCCTCAATCAGCCGATCCACCACATGCGATCCGATAAACCCTGCCCCACCCGTGACGAGTACTTTCATTGGCCCTCCTGAATGAACGCTCCGCGCTTCCGACACCCCTTACATACCATGAATCGACGCATTGTACTCAAAGATTGCAAATATCTCTTGGTTCCCTTTTTTCCCTTTGACGGAGGAGAGCACGGTGTCCCGAGTCTGTAACCCCAGTTCCCCGGCAAATCGCACCACTCGCTGAACCACCTCCGTCCGCTGTCCCTCATCCCGCACGATTCCCCCTCGACCAACCTGGCCCTTGCCGACTTCAAACTGTGGCTTGATCAAGGCGACAACAACAGCCTGCGGCCGGAGGAACGGCGTAATGGCCGGAAGGACCTTCGTCAGGGAGATAAACGAGACGTCGATGACGACCAGATGAATCGGGTCTGGCACGGCGGAACGTTCCATATGGCGAATGTTGGTCCGCTCAAGCAGGACGACACGTGGGTCATGGCGGAGCCGCCAATCGAATTGCCCATAGCCTACATCAACGGCATAGACCTTCATCGCTCCCCGTTGGAGCAAACAGTCAGTGAACCCGCCGGTCGAGCACCCGACATCGAGACACATCCATCCCCTTGGATCGATCTTCCCCGCGTCCAACGCCGCGTCGAGCTTCTCCCCACCTCGGCCGACAAATGGTTGGTGTTCCCCGACAATCTCGATGGAAGCATCGATGGGAATCAGCCTGGACGGTTTATCGACAAGGACCCCATCGACCCTGACCTTTCCCGCCAGAATGATCCGTATGGCGGCATCACGGCTCTGGACCAGCCCTTGAGCCATCAGGACCTGGTCACACCGATGCTTCTCGCGTCGTGCTTGTATCGCCATATGCATCGAAAGGGGAGAATCGCAACGGAACCGAGGATCAGAGTACTACCTGACTAGGCGTCTTCGGCAGAACCAACGACATCAATATCATCCGAGGTGAATGCCCGCAACTGCTTCTTCCCGTTCTTATCCTGAACGAGAACTTCGACTTTGCGTTCGGCCTCCTCCAAAACTTTCAGACAACTCTTCGACAGCCGAATGCCTTCTTCAAAAATCTTCAACGATTCATCGAGGGGGAGATCCCCTTTTTCCAACTCTCCCACAATGGCTTCCAGTCGAGCCATCGCCTGTTCAAATTTCACCCCAGCCACAAGCTTCTCCCTTCAAGAACGGTCATTATAGCGAAGCCCCGGTACGATTTAAAACCGATGGATTCGACCGCACTCCATTCACCGTACAACGAACCTGGCCGTTGGTCAGACGGGCCACCACCTCATCTCCGACAGCCACTTGTTCAACTTCTCGGATGATCTGATGCCTCGGCACTGTTTCAAGAATCGCATACCCCCGCTCCAGAACTGCGAGCGGACTCAATCCATTCAATCTCCAGAGGGTGCCGCGAGCCAGTTGCATCCTTTGTGTCAAGACATGATCCATCGCGGTGGTTAAACGCGACCGCAACTGCGGGATAACCCCCAGATCCAGACGGATGTGGAAGATTGGATTGTGTGACATCAGCGCTTGTGTCCATGCTTGGGCATCAGTCAGCGATCGCCGCAACGTCGCCTGTGCCGCGTCTCGCATGCCAGCGACAGCATCATCCACCCGCTGAGCTTCTTTAAGAATCCTGAGCCGAATATGGCCCATATGGGCCAGCACGAGATCGAGGCGCTGCTGCTGATCCAAACATTGTGTCGTGATGGCTTGCCGACAGCGCGCAATGAGCATGTCGAGTCGTTCGACAAGCTCCGCTAAGACGGGAACAACCAGTTCGGCAGCAGCAGAGGGCGTTGGAGCCCGGACATCTGCTGCGAAGTCGGTCAGCGTCACATCGGTCTCATGTCCGACAGCCGAGACGATGGGCGCCGCTGATGCAGCAACCGCCCGAACAACGGGTTCTTCGTTGAAACTCCACAGATCTTCCAGGGACCCACCACCCCGTCCGACAATGATGACATCTATAGACCCCAGGCTATTCAGCGCTTCAATGGCGGCCACGATCTGTTCCGCCGACCCGTCGCCCTGCACGGAGACCGGCACGAGAATGATCCGCACGATGGGACATCGACGATGCAAGACCGCCACCATGTCTCGAACCGCCGCACCGGTTGCTGAGGTCACAAGGCCGACTGTTCGTGGAAATGCCGGAAGTGATCGTTTGTGTGTGACATCGAAGAGCCCTTCGTCTTCCAGGCGACGTTTCAGTTGCTCAAACGCCAGCTGCAGGGCGCCCAGCCCCCTGGGCTCAACATGATCGAGGATGACCTGATATTCTCCCCGAGGTTCATAGACCGAGACTCGCCCTCGCACGATGACGTGAAGACCGTCCTCCAGACCAAACCGTAACCGAATCGCAGTTGATCGAAAGATCACCGCGCGAATCTGACTGGTCTGATCCTTGAGGGTACAGTACAGATGCCCGGACCCTGGCGCTCTCAGGTTTGAGATTTCTCCCTCAAGCCACACCTCCGAAAAGGATGTCTCGAGAGCAGTTCGCACCATGGCCGTCAGTGCTGAAACGGTGAGCACCTGTCTCGAGGGCGAATCGAGAGGGAACAGAGACGAAGTCGGCTTGGTGTGGATGAGTCCTCTTCTCATGAAGCCCGTCAGGCACTCGGGGTTGCCACGAGGCAGCCAAGGGCACGTGAGACAACGAGTGACGCCTCGGTTAATCGAATTGGCGAATCCGTTCGAACGACACGGCCTTGCCGAGCCTGGCATCAAGCTCGAGCAAGACGGCACAAAATACCGAGGGCCCTGAGGCGACCTCAAACCGCTTGGGCATACCGGTCAAGAACTTCTCGATGGCGAGTTCCTTTTTGACCCCGATGACGGAATGGAGCGGTCCCGTCATTCCGATATCCGTGATATAGGCGGTGCCTTTCGGAAGGATCTGCTCATCGGCCGTTTGCACATGGGTATGTGTGCCGACGACGGCCGTTACGTCTCCATCCAAGAAGTGCCCCATCGCCATTTTTTCAGACGAGGCTTCCGCATGCATGTCGACGATGATGGCGGAGGTTTCCCGTTTCAACCTCGACAGCTCACGTTTGGCCGTCTGGAATGGACAATCAATCGTCGGCATGTACACTCGACCCATAACCTGTAGAACGGCCAAGCGCTCGCCGCCCGCGGTCTCAATGACCACACTCCCGCTTCCAGGCACTCCAGGCGGATAGTTGGCCGGGCGCAGCAACCGAGGTTCGCGAGAAAAATAGTCGACGGCTTCCTTCTTGTCCCACGCATGATTGCCGGTCGTGACGACGGAGATGCCAATGTCAAAGAGCTCTTCGGCCAACTCCGGCGTGATGCCGAAGCCGCCTGCCGCATTTTCCCCATTGGCAATGACCGCATCGATCTGGCGCTGGGCAACCAGACGCGGCACCGTTCTGGCGAGCGCTCGACGGCCCGGCTCTCCCATAACGTCGCCGATACACAGCACCTTCATTTGGCGTATTCCACGTACCGGCTTTCCCTGATCACCGTCACCTTGATCTGGCCGGGATAGGTCAACTCCTGTTCGATCTTCTTGGCCAGCTCGCGTGACAGCTGGAACGACTCCGCATCCGTGATATCTTCCTGGCGAACGATGACCCGAATTTCACGCCCCGCTTGGATCGCGTACGCCTTCTGGACGCCCTTGTGACCGGTTGCGAGCGATTCCAATTTTTCCAACCGCTTCACATAGGACTCAAGTGCTTCGCGCCTTGCTCCCGGACGTGCAGCCGATAAGGCCTCAGCCGCCGCTACTAATACGCTCTCCGGACAGATCGGCTCCACCTGCTCGTGGTGCGCCGCAATGGCATTGACGATCTTTGCCGATTCTCCGTATTTCTTGGCAATCTCCGCCCCCAGCATGGCGTGCGGCCCCTCCTCTTCATGACTGACGGCCTTGCCGATATCATGAAGAAGGGCTCCCCGCCGAGCCAACTTGACATCGAGGCCCAGCTCCGACGCCATGATGCCGCAGATATAGGACGCTTCACGGGCATGATAGAGATTATTCTGGCCATAACTCGTCCGATATTTCAGGCGACCCAGGACTTTAATCAACTCCGGGTTAAAGTCGGAGAGCCCCAGTTCAAAGATGATCTTCTCGGCCTCCTCGTACATCAACTTGTCGATGTCAACCTTGACCTTTTCGACGATCTCCTCGATACGCGTGGGATGGATGCGCCCATCGTGCATCAGCCGTTCCAGGGAGACCTTTGCGATCTCCCGACGTAAGGGATCGAACCCTGAAATAATCACGGCCTCTGGTGTTTCATCAATGATGAGATCAATACCGGTCGCAGCTTCCAAGGCTCTGATATTACGCCCTTCACGGCCAATGATCCGCCCCTTCATCGCATCATTCGGAATCGGAACGACTGAAATCGTCGACTCCGAGACATAGTCGCGAACCACACGCTGAATCGAGGAGGTAATAATTTCTCGTGCCTCTCGTTCGGCGTTCTCACGAGCCTCTTCAATGGTTCGCTTGGCGATTCCCACGGCATCTAGCCTCGCCTGCGACTCCATCTCGGCGATCAACTGTTTCTTAGCTTCTTCGGCGGTCATACCCGCAACACGCTCTAAGGCCTCACGGTGCTCACGCTCGGCCTTGGCACAGGCAGCCTCTTTCCCCGCCAACCCTTCTTCCCGTTTTGCGAAATCCTGTTCACGCTTCCGGGCTTCGCTCTCGCGTTTTTCTACGGCCGTCAACTTTCCATCCAACACACCTTCTCGTTGAATGAGCCGTTTTTCCACCCCTGATAGTTCCGCTAACTTCGCCTTGTGTTCTTGCTCGAACTCAGACTTGGCCTTAAACGCAAGATCTTTGGCTTCAAACCGGGCTTCCTTGAGCACATTCTCAGCTTCTCGCTGTGCATTCTGGACAACCTGCTTCGCGAGTTCTTCTGCCTCAGCCTGTTTCGCACCCGTCACACGACGTCGCAGGAGCTCAAATACCCCCGCCCCAACCACAGCACCAATGATCAGAGACAGCACGATGGACATAATCGTTGCAGTAGAAATGGGAGTCACCCCCTTCTTAAATTTTGCCTGCCCGGATCCACTGGGACCGAGACAGGCACACCAAGATACACCATGAACAACACGTACGATCTGGATTAGGTGCGGTGAGGAGGAAGAAGGGCTTCAGGAGACTGAAAATCGCTTCACTTGGAAGAACAGGCGTTCATCAGGATACAACTTGCTCACCTGCCGGGCTCCACTGTTTGCCACACCCGCCCTCGCCATCAACATGAGGCGGTGAACAACACAGCGACTGTTGCGTGATCATCACCCTGTCCGGCCGGCATCTGCCACGATCGTGGTGCGCCTTGAGTGCCTGCCCGTCCTAAAGTGAACTGGCAGTGCTGACCACGCACGATCTGCAAATTACACACCCCTTGAACAAACACTTCGTATCCCTTCAGAACAAAACTGCCTGTGGCTTTTCTTGACGCGTATTTCCAAGTGATTCAACGGTTCAATGCAATGCCCTCATCTCATCAACCGACACCGACTTATCTACACGATAACAAAGGGACTCTTTGAAAGCAAGGCGAATCACCGCTATCGGAAGAGCGACGACGGCATCTGCTCCTCGATCGACTCCATTAAGGTCACCATCCGGCGTTCGACATCAGCCTCCCCTTGAACCCGCTTCTTCTCGGACTCAAAAAGCTGATGGGCAAGGTTAATCGCGGTCAGCACGGCCAATTTCGAGGGGGTCGTGGTTTTCATTCCCTCCGCGAGATGTTTCATATGATCGTCGACGAAATGAGCCAGCCGCCGGACATAGGCATCATCGCTGTCTCCGGTGATGGCATACCGTTGACCATAGATTTCCACATCGATGGTCTTAGTCAATGGCCACCTCCTTTGGGTCCTCAATACACTCGAGCAGCTCGATCTCGCTCATGACTTTTTCGATTCGCGTCTTGATGTCAACTCGCTCCATTTCCCATCGACGATTCATATCATCCTGCTCGGCCAACTGCTGACGAGCGGTCTTGAGTTCTTCCTCCAAGAGTCCGTTCTTTCGTTTGAGCTCTTGCACGAGCTTGACCAAGTCACGAATTCGCGTTTCGAGCGCATCCAGCCGATCCAGC
>JAOUGT010000019.1 GCA_029865485.1 Nitrospira sp. | reverse complement strand
TGCTCTCAAGTGATAACAATCTGAACACATTGACCGTCACGTCAGGCCTCTTGAGTCCAGCATTTACTTCCGACCATCTGGCCTATACCGTGGATGTGGCCACCGACATCACCAGTGTCACCGTCACCGCAACCAAGTCCGATCCGGATGCCGTGATTTCAGGTACTCTGACCAATGAGGGAGCGGCACCCATCCAACTCGATGGGCCGGGAACACAAAAAACAGTTTCGATCACCGTAACCGCTCCGAATCACACCAGCAAGACCTACCGCATCACCATCAACCGTGCGGCATCGAGCAACAACAACCTATCGGCCTTGCGCGTGCGAGTCGGCACTGTGGATCAACCCTTGTCTCCTGGGTTTTCCTCCGGAGAGACAAGCTACAGAGTAGAAGTGGGGCCGAAGGTCCCTAGCGTCACTGTCACCGCAACCAAGGCTGATCCACGTGCGGTAATTTCTGGTGACGTTCCCAATGAAGGACAAGCCACCATCCAACTGGATGGACCGGGAACACAAAAAGATGTCTCCATTCATGTGGCTGCTCAAGATGGTAGTGTAAAAACTTACATCATCACGGTCAAACGAGCCCCCCCTTCGAGCAACAAAAACTTGTCGGCCCTGAGCGTGACTTCATGGCCTCTGAATCCCAGCTTCACCGCAGAACAGCTGGCCTATACCGTGGATGTGCCGACCAACGTCGGCAGCGTAGACGTGTCTGCAACAAAAGCTGACCCGGATGCCGTCATGTCCGGCTCGTTGTCCGCCGGGACAGGCCAAGCAGGCGGTCAAGTAGCTATTACACTTGGCACGCCGGGGACCGCCACAACGGTGTCCATCACCGTCAGGGCACCCGATGAAACCTCCAAAACTTACTCCATCACCATCAACCGGCGTGCATCCAGCGACAGTACCCTGTCAACCTTGAGCGTGGATGCCGGGTCGTTGGATCCGGTTTTTGCTCCTGGCACAGTGAACTATGCAGTGCAGGTTGGCCTTCTCGTCGGTCGTATCACCATTACAGCGACCAAGACCGATCCCAATGCCACAATGTCCTCCCTAGGCTCAGTCATCGCTGCAGTTGGGATACCAACCGGTCACGTGACGGTCTCTCCAGTATTGGGAGCTGAAACCAAGCTAGACCTGACGATAATTGCCCAAGACGGAATCAATAGAACGGCATACAGGATTACTGTGACTCGTGGACTCTTCTAGAAACTGACATACATGGCGAGCATGTCATATCTTACGACCCTATCGATTGACCAGACCGAATAGATTCGCTATACGTATTAGATACCGTCGCGCTGTTCTCGGTCATGGCCGGAAGATCCTGAATGAGCCCTTAGCATCAACTTTATATACGACGTTCACCGGAGCAGACAGACCATCTGCCTAGATACTGAGAAAGTGACCACCTGTCCATGAAACACTTGCTCGTTTCTGCGAGCTACCGCATCACCGCTGTCTTGCTCATGGCCCTCTGCTTCACTCCCGCTGGTTGCAGAGACAGTGCATCAATTTCAGAGCAGACGGTAGAAGTTCCTCTTTCCAGCTTGACGATCACCCCACCCGGTTCGCTCCAGCCGGCATTTTCCAGTAATACCACCACCTATGCCGCTACCGTACCCACCGCCGTGACCAGTGTGACCGTGACGGCCAGTCCCAGAGACAGTACGACCACGCTCATCATCAACGGGGTGACCACCCCTGCAGGACAAGGCCACCCGGTGTCACTCGGTCAACCAGGATCGACCACACCCATCGAGGTGGTCGCCTCCTCGCAAAATGGGATCGAGAGCACGTACAACGTCACAGTCACACGACTATCAGATGACGACAATGTATCGGCCTTGCAAGTGACAGCAAATAGTATCGTTCAGTCATTGGATCAGGCGTTTGATGCAAAGACCCTCGACTACAAAGCCGACGTCTCCAATACGGTTCAACAGGTCACAGTCGTTGCAACCAAATCGGACCCAAACGCCACGATGTTGATGAGTGCTGGGTCAAGCACCGTCACCATTGGACCAGGGATCAATACAGGACAATTACCGATCACACTTAGTGGACCAGGAACGTCCACCCTCGTGTCCATCGAAATAACCGCACCAAACGGAAACACGAAAACCTACCAGATCACGGTGAACCGACTATCTGGCAACAACACGTTACGAGAGTTGTCCGTCATACCAGGCACATTCAATCAACCGTTTGATCCGACAATCACGGCCTACCTGGTAACGACACCGACCATCGCTGAACAGGTAACTGTCACTGCCACCAAATCTGATCGGCTTGCGGCAATGTCTGGGAATGTCACGGCTGGTACAGGGCTCGAGACCGGCACCGGGATTTTCCAGTTAGGAGCACCAGGGTCAGAAATCCCCCTCTCCATTACCGTAGCAGCGCCAGACCCCACGGTCCCTCCAAGGGAATACCGTATCACCGTCAAGCGAGCAGTCCCTTCGAACAATGCAAATCTGTCTGCATTGACGACGGATGCCGGATCCTTGGATCCGCCGATCTTTAATCCAGACACAAAGAGCTATGACGTAAAGGTCGGCCTCCTTTTCCCTGGCAACGTCAAGCTCACGGCGACAAAGTCCGACTCAAACGCCACAATGTCTGCGCTGGGTTCGGTGATCGCCTTACCTGGGGTTCCAACAGGCCAGGTGACTATCACACCTGGGTTTGGGATCGGAACAACCGTCAACATCGACGTGAGGGCAGAGGATGGAGTAAACAGCACGACGTACAGGATTACCGCTATTCGAGGGCTCTTCTAGCAGGTCAGCTAGCTCGCGAAGTTCTGAGCCTCTTACTCCAGACTTGGGGCCTGTCTCCGGCCTTTGTTGCGGCGCATGCCCCCCCCACTCACAACCCTCCTTGTGAGAGTACGTGCCGTCGGCTAAGGAAGGGACAAGAGATCCATGTCCGAAGAAGAGCCCTATCGCTTAGGATCCAGCTCGATCAGACCTTTGCGGATGGCAAGAATAGCCGCCTGTGTGCGGTCGTAGACTTGCAGCTTATGAAAAATATTCCTGACGTGATTCTTGACCGTCTTTTCACTCAAATCAAGGTTGTTGGCGATTTCCTTGTTGGTTTTTCCGTCGGCGACCAATCGCAACACGGTAATTTCACGTTCCGTCAAGTCATGTTCGGCCCACGCCGGCTTTTTCCCTTTTTTCTGGGCCATGAGTGAAAATTCGGCCAGGATCTTGCTGGCGACCGACGGGTGGATCAACGATTCTCCGCGATAGATGGCGCGAATGGCCGCCACAATCTGCGACGACTCAGAATCCTTCAGGAGGTACCCCGTTGCCCCTGCGCGAACTAAGTCAAAGATGTATTGTTGCTCCTCGTACATGGTCAGCGCGACCACGCCGATGTGCGGAAACTCGCGCTTGATCTGCCTGGTCGCTTCGACACCGCCCATTCTCGGCATACTGACGTCCATCAGGATCACGTCCGGAAGCAAGGCGCGAGATTTCTCCACCGCTTCCATACCGTCCTGCGCTTCCCCGATGACATGAATATCTTCCTTTGTCTTGAGGATGGCTGCCAACCCTTCTCGGACAACCCGGTGGTCGTCGGCGATGAGGACCTTAATCTTTTCCATGCTGTCGTTCCTCCTTCTGGCCCAACGGCACCTCCACGACGATGCGTGTGCCTTTTCCCGGTTTGGATTCGACTCGCCCCTCCCCACCAACCAGCCGCGACCGTTCCAAGATCCCCTTGATCCCGAAATGGTCCCATTTCTCCGGATCCCGCAAGACGGTCTCCATATCGAACCCAACCCCATTATCGGTGATGGTAACCCGCAAGAGATCGATGTCGATATCCAGCTTAATCGTCACTCGGTCTGCCTTGGCATGTTTTTCAACATTGCCCAATGCTTCTTGAATGATGCGGAAGAGAAACATCTTTGTCCGAGGAAACAGAATCTGTTCGTCCCCGGAGAAGCTAAACTTGGTGGTAATGTGCGTCTGGGTCTGATAGGACTTGAAATAGTTGGTCAGCGCCGAAATCAACTCCATCTTGTCATAGTGCAGAGGACGCAGATTGAAGATGACCTGGCGCGCTTCCTGAATCGCCAGTTTCAGCTGAGCCTTGCTCTCCTTAAGCGTGGCCAAACTCGCTCGAGGATTCTTCCGGAGGAGCTGCTGGCATAAATCCAGCTTGAAGTTGACCCCCGCCAGGATCTGCACGAATCCGTCATGAATCTCGCAGGCAATCCTGGTTCGTTCATCCGTCACCGCCGCTCCGGTTTCCTTCACGTACAATCGGTAGAGGGATTGATACTTGTTCAACGTTTTCTCGATCTCTGCCGTCGCGCGAATCCTGGCTTCGATCAACTCCCACATGAATTTCGCGCTGGCTCCTCCAATGACGGTGACACCCATTCGATGAAAATCTTGGAGGAATCGCCAGACGCCCGGATCGCCTGACACATCAATGATCAGGTCCACACGCTCCATCGTGAGCAGATGTTGATAGTCGTGGGTCACCGGAATCTTTAATTGTCTGGCCAACTCAAGGCCCGGCGCATCAGGATTCACCTCCGCCACACCGACGATTTGGACCAACGGGTCATTCGCAAAGATCTCGATCAGCGCGGTGCCTCCTCGACCGGCACCAATGATGGCGACACTGGTTGCTGCGGAAGCCGATGGGTTTCGTTTCCCACGCTGGGCACGTTGGGGGAGAGGCTTGATCGTCGGCATGAGGGATCTAACTGCTTAATATAAACCCGCGTGGGCACTGCTCAGGAATGTACGACCGAATAATCCTACGTGCGACCCGCATACGCTACAGACTGTTCAACAGGGCCTTCCCACCGGTCCACAGCGGGCGAAGAGTCGACGTGGACTCGGCACCGTATCGTAAATCGCTGAGGGAAACCTGAACCATGCAGAAGAACTGGTTCGCTATCCGAATCGTACTCGAATCACCCGTCTTGTCACTGTGTGAGATATGAAGCGGCCGAGACCAAGCCGTGATGGGAAGAGAGATGGGCGACAACGGTCGACGGTCAGGGCTCACTACGTTCCTGCGCCAAGGTCTTCAACTCATCCAAGAATTGGTCAATGTCCTTGAACTCGCGATAGACGGATGCAAATCGGACATAGGCAACCTGGTCCAACTGGTGCAGTTCTTTCATCACTTCTTCCCCGACGATCCGGCTTTCGATCTCCGTCTCGCCCATCTCTTGAATGTGTTTTTCAATGCGGTCGGTCACGGCCTCGATGGTACTGATACTGATCGGCCGTTTCTCACAGGCCTTTTTCAAGCCTACCAGAATCTTATTGCGATCGAACGATTCCCGCCGCCCATCCTTTTTCACGACAACCGGGAGAATCTCTTCGACACGCTCGTACGTGGTATAGCGACGTTTACAGCCAAGGCATTCGCGACGGCGACGGATGACCTCGCCTTCCTTGGCCATGCGGGAATCGACCACCTTGTCTTCGAGTTCATCGCAGAAGGGACATTTCACCGCAGACGACCTGCTCTCTGGCTATCGGCTGACTAGTAGGGATGAAAGATAGGAAACCGGGAACACAACGCTTTAGCCTGTCCACGAACCTCTTCCAATATCGCCGGATCCTGACGATGCTGGAGCACCCGATCGACCAAGCCGACGATCTCTTTCATCTCCGGCTCACGCATCCCCCGCGTCGATACGATCGGTGATCCCAAGCGGATCCCGCTCGCCACCGCCGGCGGCTTTTCATCATATGGGACGGCATTCTTGTTGACGATGATCCCGGCGGCATCGAGCGCCGCATCCGCCTCTTTCCCGGTGATCCCCTTGTTCGTGAGATTCAGGAGCATGAGATGCGTATCCGTTCCACCGGAGACAATCTTGTAGCCGCGATCGACGAATCCCTGCGCCAATGCCTTCGCATTGGCCAGCACCTGTTGCTGATAGCGCTTGAACCCGGGTGATAAGGCCTCCTTGAAGGCCACCGCCTTGGCCGCAATCACATGCATCAACGGACCACCCTGCAACCCTGGAAACACCAGTTTGTCGACCCCTTTCGCATGTTCGGCCTTACACATCGTGACGCCTCCACGCGGGCCGCGCAGCGTCTTATGAGTCGTCGTCGTTACAAAGTCCGCATAGGGAACAGGGTTCGGATGGAGCCCCGCCGCAATGAGTCCGGCGATATGAGCGATATCCACCAACAAATAGGCACCGACCGATTTGGCGATTTGCTGAAAACGAGGAAAATCCAAGATGCGGGCATAGGCACTGGCCCCAACCACAATCATGCGCGGACGACACTCTTCTGCCGCCTTTTGGACGGCATCGTAATCGATCGTCTCGGTCTGGCGATCAACGCCATAGGAAAAGACACGGAAGAGAATACCGGAGAAATTGACTTTGCTGCCGTGCGTGAGGTGCCCGCCCTGGGCAAGGTCCATCCCCAAGATGGTATCACCGGGCTTCAGCACCGAGAGATACGCCGCCATGTTGGCCTGAGAGCCGGAGTGTGGCTGCACGTTGACATGCTCGGCACCAAAGATTTGCTTGCAGCGCTGGATGGCCAAATCCTCAACTTCATCGGCATGCTGACAGCCACCATAGTACCGCTTACCAGGATACCCTTCCGCATACTTGTTCGTGAGCAAGGAGCCTTGTGCCGCCAACACCGCAGGACTGGCAAAGTTTTCGGAGGCAATCAGCAAGAGTTTCTCCCGTTGCCGGATTTCCTCAGCCTCTATCGCCGCATAGACCTCAGGATCGGCTGACTTCAGGGCATCCCACGAACCGATTGCGTCACCACTCATCTTGTCCATTGTCGAATCCCTATGCTGATGCGGCTGGTGCTTCAGCCTCTTGCGCTTCTTGCTTCTTCACCACATGGACTTTCACCGTCGCCATCACATCCCTCGGCATCTTGATGGGAATGGCTACGGTGCCGAGTTCCTTGATCGGCTGTGCCAGTTGGATCTTTCGTCGATCCACCGTGACACCTTTCTCCGCCAAGCCTTCCGCGATATCCTTCGTCGTGACGGAGCCGAACAGCTTATCGTCTTTGCCCGCCTGCATCTCAATCGTCAGCTCAACAGCCGACACCTTCTTCGCGTAGGTTTCGATCTCAACCTTTTCCTTCTTTGCCTTCTCGGCCGCCACTCGCTTGGCATGCTCGAACGCTTTGATGCTTCGACCGTCGGCTTCGACGGCTTTCCGTCGCGGCAGCAAATAGTTCCTCGCAAACCCGTCGGCGACGTTGATCAGATCGCCGAGATGTCCTACCCCTTCCAGGGTCTCTTGAAGAATAACTTTCATAGCCCTACTCCTTCACATAATAAAGTGCCAGAGAATACTGAGCTGGCTTCAAAATGTCAATTCGGATGGATATGGGTGGGGATGCCTATGAAATGACACCAAGCGTGCGGCCCACCTTGGAAAAGGCCGCCACGGCCCGCTGTAGCTGAGCCGTTGTATGGGCTGCCGACATTTGCGTCCGGATTCTCGCCTCCCCTTGCGGGACGACCGGATAGCTGAACCCGACGACGTAGACTCCTTCTTGGAGCAAGGCCTCCGCCATGGACGTGGCAAGGGTGGCCTCACCCAACATCACAGGAATGATGGGATGCTCGCCCGGGACGAGCCGAAACCCGAGCTTGGTCAGCTCCTGCCTGAAAAAAGCAGCGTTGGCTCGAAGCTGTTGCCTGAGATGTTCCCCTTCTGCCACGAGACCGAGTGCACAGAGAGCCCCCGCTGCGATCGGAGGAGGAAGGGAGTTCGAAAACAAGTAGGGCCGTGACCGTTGGCGCAATAATTCAACGACCTCAGCCTTGCCGGCTGTAAATCCGCCCGTCGCGCCCCCAAGAGTCTTGCCTAACGTACTGGTCACGATCTCAATACGATCGGCAACGCCAAAGTGAGCCGGGGTGCCCCTCCCCTTTGGACCAAGGACGCCGGTGGCATGGCTATCATCAACCACCACGGCCGCGTCATACCGCTCCGCCAGCGGCACGATCCGATCCAGCTTGGCCAAATCCCCGTCCATCGAAAACACTCCATCCGTGACGATGAGTCGAAGGCGACAGTCACCTGCTTCCTGAAGCCGCGCTTCGAGGTCCGCCATATCGGAATGGGCATACCGAAATCGTTTGGCTTTGCAGAGTCTGATGCCATCGATCAGGCTTGCATGGTTCAACGCGTCGCTGATCACCGCATCGTTCTCACCCAACAACACTTCAAAGAGGCCCCCGTTTGCATCGAAGCAGGAGCTGTAGAGGATCGTGTCCTCAGTACCGAGAAACGCACTGATGGCCCGTTCGAGCTGCTTGTGCAGATCTTGCGTGCCGCAAATAAATCGCACCGAGGCCATGCCATAGCCATGGCTGTCCAACCCTGCTTTCGCCGCCTGGACAATGGCCGGATGATTCGCGAGGCCGAGATAGTTGTTGGCACAGAGATTCAGCACCGGGCCCTGAAGCACCTGAATGTCCGAACCCTGTGGGCCAAGAATGTGCCGCTCGGCCTTATACAGCCCCTTGGTCCGGATGTCGGCGAGCTGACCCTGAAGAACTCTCTGGAACGACGAGTATGCCATGGCTAAAACAGGACTGAGAGATGAGGGCTGAGGACTGAGTGAGAAACAGCCCTTACCCTTCTCTCCGCCCTCAGTCCTCGTAACTCAGTCCTACTACGGAAACAATACCACTTTCCCGCATCGCCCGGACTGAATCAAGTCAAAGCCGGTCGCAAAATCTTTCAGTGGAAACGAATGGGTGATGACGGGCCGAACATTGAGACCAGCTTTAAAGAGACCGGCCAGCCGATACCAAGTTCCAAATAAACGCCGGCCCGTAATGCCATAGACACGGATCCCTTTGAAGATCATTTCGTTGGGAAGATCAAACGTCACAGGGCCGGTGGGAATACCGAAGAGCGTGACCCGCCCACCGTTCTTCACCGCCCGAAAGGCCTGATGCAACGCCGTGGGATCTCCAGACATCTCCAGAACTGCATCAACCCCTTCACCGGCGGTGATGTCCATGATCGCTGCCGCAAGATGTTCCGAAGAGCCAGTTTTGGCGTTGAGGACGTGATCGGCACCAACTTGTTTGGCCAAACCAAGCCGAAAGTCACTGACATCTGATGCGATGATGGTCGCCGCACCGGCAGTGCGTGCCACGGCCGCGGCAAACAACCCGGTCGGGCCACAGCCCGTGATCAACACTGTATGGCCGGTCAGATCTTCAGCGAGTGCGGCGTCCACCGCATTGCCGATAGGCTCCTGCAGACAAGCCAACTCAGGCGGAATGTTCGGATCGGTCTTCCACAGGACACCTTCCGGTAAGGCGACATACTGCGCGTAGGACCCGTCTCGGTCGATTCCGAGGATCTTGTAATTCTTGCACACATGCGCCAATCCCGTCCGGCATTGAAAACAGGCCCCGCACGTCAGGTGCGATTCAGCCGCGACATAGTCACCAACCTTGACGAGAGAGACCTCGCGCCCGACCTCCACCACGTGGCCGCACAACTCATGGCCGATCACGCGAGGCGGATGAATCCGCCGTTGTGCCCACTCATCCCAACGATAGATATGGGCGTCAGTTCCACAGAGCGATGTCGCCGCGACTTTAATCACGGCATCGTGCGGCCCTGGGATGGGATCCGCCCAATTGGTGAGGGTGAGGCCCGGTCCCGCAACAGTTTTGACGAGCGCTTGCATGGATTCATTCTATACCAACATCACCAGTGAACACCCATGTTTCAACGAAAGAAACACGTTGCACCACCTTCCAGTGATGGATAGGATACCAAGCGAGAGAATTGGATCCTGCCACAGGAAGCGACCTCGTACACGAGAAGCCAAAAGGGGATGGGAGATGATGAACAGAAGACGAATCTGGACCCGGAGAATCATCATGATGGCCTTTCTGGCGTTGTGCCCACTGAACGTCCAGGCCGAAACGGCTCGCTGGGACATTGACCCGGATCACTCGCTGATTGAGTTCCGCGTGGCGCACATGGTCGTCTCAAAAACCTCTGGACGATTTCTCGACTATCACGGATTCGTCGAACTGGACGCGGACGCGAAAACCTTCAAGGCCATCGAAGCGACCATCAAAGCAGAGTCGATCAATACGAACCACGAGAAGCGCGATGGACATCTGCGCAATGCCGACTTCCTGGACGTCAAACAGTTCCCGACAATCACCTATACGATGAAGAGCGCGCAGAAAGAAGGAGATGGCTATAAGGTCATCGGTAATCTCACGCTCCATGGCGTGACCAAAGAGGTGACTCTCACCGGCACGTTGAACGGCGTCACGAAGGACCCCTGGGGGAACACGAGGGCCGGATTCACTGCCGACGGCAAATTGAATCGCAAGGAGTTCGGCATGGTATGGAACAAGGCGCTCGACAACGGCGGACTCGTCGTCGGAGACGATGTCCACATTCATTTGGACATTGAGTGCATTAAAGCGAAAGAGTCGTCAAAACCTTGAGGGAGTTTCGGGTTTCTAGTTTCGAGTTTCTGGTTTACGAGCACGAGACCCGAGACTCGCAACCCGAATTCTTGACTCCTGCCCCATAACACGAAACTTGAAACCCGAAACTTGGAACCCCCAACCCGAAACTCCTTACCCCAACCGATCATGAAAGCCATGGTGCTTGCCAAGACTGGTGTCGTGTCCAGCTCCCCACTCCGCCTCCAACCTCGTCCGGTTCCGACACCACAAGCAGGTCAGGTCCTCGTGAAAATCCATGTCTGCGGCGTCTGCCGCACCGATCTCCATGTCGTAGAGGGAGAACTGCCTGACGTAGCCTTGCCGATCATACCAGGACACCAAGCAGTCGGCACCGTGCTGAAACTCGGGGCCGGGGTCTCAGAGCTCAAAGAAGGAGATCGTGTCGGTATCGCCTGGCTGCAAGGCACATGCGGACAGTGTGAGTTCTGCACGAGCGAGCGGGAGAATCTCTGTTTGCAAGCGAAGTTCACCGGCTATCAGATCGACGGCGGCTATGCGGAATACGCTGTCGTGCCAGCCCGCTTCGCCTACCCGATTCCTGCGATCTTTTCGGACGAGGAAGCCGCGCCTCTCCTCTGTGCCGGCATTATCGGCTATCGAGCATTACGCCTCAGCGGCATCAAGCCTGGTCAACGGCTTGGACTCTATGGATTTGGAGCATCAGCCCACATCGCCATCCAGATCGCCCGTCATTGGGGCTGCCAAGTCTACGTCAGTTCACTCAAACGAGAGCATCAGGAGCTAGCGAAACAGCTCGGAGCCGTCTGGGTCGGTGGCTCGGCGGAGATGCCACCGGACAAGCTGCATGGCTCAATCATCTTTGCCCCAGCCGGCGAACTTGTGCCTCCGGCATTGCGCGCGCTCGACCGCGGCGGCACACTCGCCTTGGCCGGCATCCACATGTCGCCGATTCCGTCACTCGACTACGATCGCGACGTGTTTGGAGAGAGGGTCATCCGCAGCGTGACGGCCAACACGAGACAGGACGGCATCGATCTCCTACACGAAGCGGCGGCGATTCCGATTAGACCCCATACGGTCCGTTTTCCATTGGAAGAAGCCAACCGCGCCTTACGAGAATTGAAAGCTGGGAGTTTTCAAGGAGCGGCGGTGCTGACGATATAGCGATTTCAGGGACACAACATAAGGGAGTTGTTTGCTTTCTTTGGCAGTGGTAGCTACAATGGCCACTGAGGTACATGATGAGCCAGGTCGGCGTCAAAGAACTGAAAAACCGCCTGACGCACTATCTTCGTCGGACCCAGAAGGGTGAAGAAATCGTCGTCACCGACCGGGGACGACCGATCGCACTACTCCAACAGATCGAGGCCGGAAAGCCCGGAACACGTGAAGCGCGTTTGGCGCAACTCGCTGCGCTCGGCAAGATCATTTCGCCGACTGCAGTGCCGAGCAAGCGGCTGAAACCCCTCGCCTATCGAGGCCCCTCGGTCGGGCGGGCAGTGATCGATGACCGTGAAGAACGGTAACCATGTATTACTGGGACACCAGCGCCCTGGTAAAACAATTCATCCGGGAAGCTGGAACAGACGAAGCCCTCGCGCTGCGAGCGGACGCGCCCCCTCATGCCACCGCCACGATTGCCTACACCGAGACCTTTTCGGCGTTTCGCAGGCGCGTGCGGGAAGCATCGTTGAACGAACCCCACTACCATGAAGTCGTCCGTCGGTTTATCCAGGAATGGTCCGCCTACGTCAGAATCAACTTGGACGACAGCATCCTGGGACGGTCCAGAACCCTGCTCGAACGCTATCCACTCCGGACCCTCGACGCCATTCATCTCGCCTCAGCCATTGAGCTGCAAGAGCAGCTGCACGAACCGTCGATACTGATCTCAGCCGACACCCAACTCCTCAGAGCCGCGATGGCAGAACATCTCGAAACGAAGCGTATCCCTTTATGAACCCATTCCCTCATGAGACTATGACCGTGACGTATTCGACGAACGAGTCATCCGTAGCGTGACGGCCAGCACCAGATAAGATGGCCTCGATCTCCTGCGCGAAGCGGCAGCGTTTCCGATCAAGCCACACACTATCCGCTTCCCGCTCGAAGCAGCGACCCGTGCGCTCCAAGAACTCAAGGCTGGAACCTTTTAAGGCATGGACGGGCCTACGACATCATCGCCACTCGTCTTGACGATCTCCGTGTGTTTCGAACGGTCATGGTCGAGCTGCTCTAGCACCCAACCAGCTCTCGCAATCTCAGAGAATGGACTCCTGCACCTGTCTCTACCGTTTTCTCCCAAGGATGCTAGCCGCCTGCTCTGACACTTCCTTCACCAACACCCCCATTTTCGGGTGTGACGGCTCGAAGTCAACCGGCCAATCGAAGTGTCGCAGCCGCTCACTGGCGGCGGGCCCAATAGAGGCCACGACCAGTTTCTGCATCGCGTCATGAAACGGGATGACGTTCCCGTCTTGCTCCAGCACCTGCATGACGTGATCAATCTGCATGGCATTGGTAATCAGCATCACCTCCACTTGCCCGGCGATGACGCGCTCACAGACGGCACGCATCGGTCCAAGATCCTCCGGTAAAGCCCATTGGTAAATCGGCACGGGCAGAACGTCTGCTCCACGCTGCTCCAACGCCTTCACCAACGCGTTGTTGGGGATGCCATATTCCTGCACCGCGATTCGCACCCCTGGCTCGAGGCTGTACTCATCCAGGGCGGACACCAGATCGATCCAGGTATTGGGCTCCGGCACAGTCACCGTTGGCACGAGTCCCACGGCCTTGAGCGCTGCCACTGTTTTGGCTCCACGGGCGATGGTCACGATCTCTTGTAAGGCCTTCACGATCGACGGCCAGGGATAGCGCGTTTTCAGAATCTCGAACAGCGCCTCAGTCCCTACGCCGGTCAGCAGGACGAGCATATCGATCTGACCCGCCATCAGGCGCGTTCCGAATTCATAGGCCGCCTGGTTGCTCTCCAGAGGGATTTCTCGCAGCGCGGGAGCGATGAGCGGGCGACCTTCATACCGCTCAATCAGACCGGCCAGTTCCGTCGCCATCCGACTTTCGAATGCTGCCACTGTCATTCCGTTAAATGCCATAGACGTGAGTACTCCCAAATGATCAGGCGCCAATCATACTACACTCACCGACACGAGCGAGAGCCGGTTTTCCGTTGACGGCTGCTCGTTGGTCTCCCTACTATACGGAGGCAGGCTTGTTCAACAAGTTCGTGAGACGTCATGATGAGACCACTTCATCGCGGCCTTCGGCACCTGGCGCTTCGAGTCTTGGATCTTCCTCGATCGCGTCGGTTCTATGAGCAGATCCTCAGCATGCAGGTTGTCTGGGAACCGGATCCGGAGAACGTCTATTTCAGCTCCGGAGTCGACAACCTGGCACTGCATCAGATTTCGAAGGGTGAGCTGAACTCCTACGATTCCTCGAAGACCCAACTGCTCGACCACATGGGCGTAATCCTTGAGAGTCCTCAAGCCGTGGATCAGATGTACCGCGAGATCGTGCCCTCGATTGAGTCGCTGGGTGGACGAATTACCAAGGAACCAAAACTGCATCGTGACGGCAGCTATTCATTCTATTTCTCCGACCCCGACGGCAACCTGATTCAAGCGCTCTATGAACCGACGATCAGTGGATTGAGTTTCAGTGCTGAGAGATGAGTGCTGGGTGCTGAGAACAAGAGGACGGTCAATATGCCAGAGCGATCTCCTGCACAACGATTCGAGGACCTGATCGCATGGCAAAAAGCGAGAGAACTAACCAGGAGAGTCTACGAAGTAACCGGAACCGGTAATTTCGCGAAAGACTTTGGATTGAGAGATCAGGTCAGGCGTTCCTCTGTCTCAATCATGGCAAATATTGCCGAAGGGTTTGAACGAGCCAGACAATCTGAATTTCATCAATTCTTAAGCATCGCCAAGTCTTCTTGCGCTGAGCTTCGTTCTCATTTATACGTCGCATACGATGCTAACCACATTAACGCCAACACATTCACTGGCTTAATGGGACAGGCTCAGGAGGTCGCGCTTGTCCTTGGTGGTCTTCGCTCAGCAGTCCACCGGCGACGTACAAATCAACCTTAGACCAACTCATGATTTCTTCGTCTCAGCACTCAGCACTGACGTCCATGAATCGCATTCTCAACACTCTACATCGTAGCCACTACGTGAGCCTCGCCCCTTGGTGTTGGGCCCAGCTGGAAAGTGCTGAGCCACCGGGTCCCTTTCCGTTCGTCGGCGGCATCGCCCCTGACGTCGTGGCCAGCCTCCAGGAGGCTCACGGTCTCTTAGCCAGCGCCATCGATACCGCGATCAGCGATGTCTTCTCAAAGCGGGCGCCGCTGGATGAACCAGCACGTCGACGACGTCTTGAAGATGCCTATGCAGAGCTGGTCAACGCCCGCCCCTATCTTCAACGACATATCCGCTGCGGGCGTCGACCGGATGGGACATTTCAGTGGGACTTCCCCACTGATCCGACTCAATCCGCAACGGTCACAAACGGCGGCCTCCGCATATTTCATGCGATCAACCAGCAGGCGATCCCGTTCGGATTCAACAACCGCCGCCTCGCCCCCTCGATCGGCAAACTGCTCGGCCTGCTGAATGGCACCCGTACAACTGACGAAATCAGCACGGTCGTCTCTTCAATGCCTCGCGACTCTCAGGGCCTGTTAGCCACATTCATGGAACTGTTGCAGCGGCACGGATGCCTGACCACCTCCACAACGGCTTCACTGCGTCGCCATTGGTTCGATGTCGTTCAAGATCAAGATACCGTTCACCTTGGCCACGCGGCCTTGCTCTACCGACAACGTGACACGGTGTTGCTCTTTGATCCCTGGCTCTTGCCCTGGTTCGCGGAATCACCCCTCCCCTCACTCTGGGGCCGGCTCATCCCCAAGCCCGCCGCAGTCTTTCTCACGCACGATCACGATGACCACGTGGATCCCCGCACCTTACTTCATCTGCCCAAAGAGATCCCGATCATTGTCCCTAGCTGGCGCAATCGCATGCAGCTATTTTTTGACTATCGCTCACTCCTGGCAGAGCTGGGATTTGAACAGGTGATTGAGCTCGCTCATGGCGAAAGCTGGCCGTTCGAAGGAGGCGCCGTCGTGTCGGTCCCCTTCTATGGTGAGGATCCTTGTGACCTCAACATGCCGCGAAATTGCTATCTGATTTCTGACCGTGGGCACAATGTGCTGGTTCATGCAGACAGTGGCCCCACTAACGACGGACGGTCGGCCCTCAAGGACTCCGTCATTCAGCAGCTCGTCGGCAAGTATGGACCGATTCCACTCGTCCTGGCGTCGCAACAGCAACTGCTTGAGATCCGCAGCCATGCCGCTCACGCCCCACTCTCTCACCCCGGCAGATGGCTGGACGTCGGCGAAAACGGCTATCTCACAAACGCCTATCTTGCCGAGCTCTGTGCAACCGCTCATGCACGACTGTTTGTGTCGTATGCCACCGGCGGAGCCGAATGGTATCCGGATCACCTCTCCTTCATGTTCAGTCGACGGAACCCAGCCAGAACCGCGCTGCTGACGGCCCACTGGGAACCGGCGGAATCTTTGAAAGGCGTTCTTGCTTTACAGGGCTGTCACTATCATCATGCCCATGCCCTGGACATCTTTCGGCCCATGGCTGAAGGGGCGATCCATGTCCATTCAACAGAAGACTCTCTGGCCCCCCTGACTCTCTATCGAGTGGATCATGGGGATCCACCGTTTATGAAAGCCGCACAGCAGCGATAGGCCGTTTTTTGAGGAGTAGCTATGAACGAACGACCATCGACGATTCTTGTCACCGGAGCCGCGGGATTCATCGGATTCCACGTGGCGATGCGCCTCTTGGACCGAGGTGATCATGTCATCGGCCTCGACAACCTCAACGATTACTACGACGTCCGACTGAAGGAAGCTCGCCTGGCACAACTGCGGCATCGTGAAGGATTCACGTTCGTCAAACTCGACCTCGCCGATCGGCAAGGCATGAAAGACCTCTTTGCCGGCCAAGCAATCCAGAGAGTGGTGCACCTGGCCGCACAGGCCGGGGTTCGTTATTCACTGGTCAACCCACACGCCTACACCGAAAGTAACATCGAGGGGTTCATGAATATCCTCGAAGGCTGCCGTCACAACCAGATCGAACATTTGGTCTATGCGTCTTCGAGTTCTGTCTATGGCGGGAATACCCATATGCCGTTTTCGATTCATGACAACGTGGATCATCCCGTCTCGCTCTATGCCGCCAGCAAAAAGGCCAATGAGCTTATGGCCCACTGTTATGCGCATCTGTATCGGCTGCCTTGTACCGGCCTTCGCTTTTTTACCGTGTATGGCCCCTGGGGACGTCCCGATATGGCCCTCTTCATCTTTACCAAAGCCATTCTGGAGGGCAAACCGATCGACGTCTTCAATCAGGGCAACATGAAACGCGACTTCACCTATGTCGATGATATCGTCGAAGGCATCATCCGGACACTCGATCGTCCGGCAACCGCCAATCCATCCTGGTCGGGGGAACAACCTGATCCCGGAACCAGCTCCGCCCCGGCTCGCATCTACAACATCGGCAACCATCAGCCGGTGGAGCTGCTGCACTTCATAGGAATACTGGAACAAGCCTTGGGCAAGAAAGCGGAGAAGCGGCTGTTGCCGTTACAGGCAGGCGACGTCCCGGCCACCTATGCCGACATCGACGATCTCACCAATGACGTCGGTTTCAGACCGAACACCCCTATTGAGGTAGGCATTCCTCGTTTCGTGAAGTGGTACCGAGAGTTCTACGGAGTGTGAGGAACACGACCCTATCGCGTTAGAAACACCCCACCGGCACGAACCCGGTCCCAAAGAGTCTCGACAACGCAATGTAGCGCGCATTGTCGTAGAACGAATGGCTGGCTCCTCGCTGGTTTCTTCCCGTGATGTCCCCTCCATAGGACGGATCGGAACCGAAGAACATCCCACCCCTCGTCTTCTGCACAAGGTGCATCCACTCCATATACAAGGTGCAGACCTCTGCCTGAACTGAGCCGGAAGACGTGTTGCTCGCAAGCCAATCATGTGCCCATTCCGGCACTTGCCGTCCCACACCCACAGGCTCGCGATCTCGAGCGGGAGACAGGTCAAACTGTGAATCCCTCGTGGATTGCATCCGAGGACCGGTCGGCATATTCGCCAAATCAGGCACAACAGAGAGAGGCTTCAGATCCATCGCCTCACACCCAACCCGCTCCTTGTTGGTGTACATGAAGCTCCCGTCTGCTTCGAGACATTTCCAGGTCGTCGGACCAGCTCCCGTGTCACCCCAAGCTACTCCCGTGGACAGTGCCACCAGGATGGTCGCCGAGAGAAACGTTCCTTGAACCAGCCGCATGGGACACCTCCAGATCATGTAGCCAAGACGCGAGAGGGCATAAACACCCGTGGTTACCCTCATAGTTAGTGCGCACACCCTACTCAATGCGTTGTTTTTCGTCTATGCAGCTTTGGAGGGGGGAATCTCAACAATTGGGCCTTGGACCGAATGACAATTGCCTTGGTCTCACCCGTCGTCTATTCCAAAGAGGTTGCGAGACGGACACCCGACCGGCTCACTATTCAGGATCTCCCATCTCAATGCGCTCTTGTCCCACTGCCTGCTTTACCTTGTCCGGCATAGAAACCTCAGGTATCCTGCCTGTCATACTCTCGACAGTTTGTTGGGTAAAACAGCGTAGGCCTGTACTCTCAGATCATCAGCAGCCCCCAGACCGATCGTTAGCAGGCGATCGATACCGACATCGTATGACCGACTATAATGTCCTGACGAATTTGCTCTTCATCTACACCGTGTCGATCGCGGTGGTGTTTCTGTTTCATCAGTTCCGACTCCCCTCGATCGCCGGGTTCTTGGTCGCCGGTGCGCTGATCGGCCCCCATGGGCTCAATCTCATTTCCGATATCGCAACCGTCCAGGTCTTGGCGGAAATCGGCATCGTACTCCTCCTCTTCACCATCGGCATTGAATTCTCGTTGGTCCAACTCGCCTCCCTTCAACGCCTGCTCCTGATTGCCGCCCCGATCCAAGTGGGAGGGGTCATCGCGATTACATGGCTCGGCGGCACTCTCGCGGGATTACCAACCTCTCAGGCGATCTTTTGGGGGTTTCTGCTCTCACTCAGCAGCACCGCCATTGTGCTCAAAGCCTTGACGGCCAGCGAAGCCAGCGATTCACCGCACGGACGGGCGACGATCGGCATCCTGATATTCCAAGACATCGCCGTTGTCCCCATGATCTTGCTCACGCCCATTCTCGCCGGCCCCGGGGATGGGGCAATCGCACCAGTGCTGCTCTCTTTGGGGAAATCGTTGGTCGTGGTGGCCTGCATTCTGGTCGGCGCGTGGTATGCGGTCCCAGTCTTGCTTGAACATATCGTCCGGAGTCGAAGCCGAGAACTCTTCTTATTGACCATCATTGTCCTCTGCCTCGGCATCGCCTGGCTGACCTCTCTCGGTGGGCTCTCGCTGGCGCTCGGCGCCTTCATCGCCGGCCTCGTGATCTCCGAGTCAGAGTACAGCCACCAAGCCATCGCCGAGGTGCTCCCCTTTCGTGACAGCTTCAATAGCTTGTTTTTCGTGTCCATCGGCATCCTGATGGATTGGCATATCCTGCTGGAGTATCCATTCGTTGTGACCGGTCTTCTACTGGTCGTCCTCTTGGTGAAATTCTTCGCCGGCGCCGGCGCCGTGCTTGCCGCTGCCATGCCGCCCCGGTCTGCGGTCATGACCGGTATCGCGCTCGCCCAAGTGGGAGAATTCAGCTTTATCCTGGCACAAGTCGGCCAGGAGGATCAGCTCCTGACCGGAACGCAGTATCAGATCTTCCTGGCCGTCTCGGTCTGTTCAATGATCATTACCCCGGTCCTCATCCAGCTGTCCCCGCATCTCGGCCGGCGGGTCGAGGCCGTCCAGCGACTCCATCACTGGTTTCCTGGACAGACCACGGCGCATATCCTCGAAGCGGAGGGACGGCATCTGCGCATCAAGGACCATGTCATTATCGTGGGATACGGTCTGAACGGCCGAAATCTCGCTCGGGTCTTGGGCGAGACGGAGGTCCCGTATATTGCATTGGATTTGGACGGTGACACCGTACGCCGAGAGTCGGCACATGGGTTACCGCTCTACTACGGAGATGCCACCAATCCGACAGTGTTGCGGCACGTCAAGATTGAACAGGCACGAGTCTTGGTCGTGGCGATCTCCGATCCGTTTATGGCGCGCCGGACTGTGCAGGTCGCTCGAGGATTGAATCCGAAGATTCACATCGTCGTTAGGACTCGCTATTTGCGTGAGCTGGAAGAACTCCATCAGCTCGGAGCTGACGATGTGGTGCCGGAAGAGTTTGAAACGTCGATCGAGATTTTTGCGCTGGTCCTCCGTACCTATCAGATGCCGCAAGAATTCGTCATGCGCAAGGCGGAGCAGGTCCGTCGCGAAGGATACGCGCTCCTCCGCCGAAGCGAACTCCCTGAACTGGCGCACCACTTGCGCGGCGGTACCCTCGCCGATGTGGAAGTGGAGACTTGCCGGATTGAGGAGGCTGCACCGGCCGCAGGAAAAACGCTCGCTCAACTGGCACTGCGTCCTCGGACCGGAGCTTCGATCATCGCTTTGACCAGAAGCGGGGTGACAGAATCAAACCCGCCGGACAAGACAAAACTCTTGCCCGGCGATATCGTGGTCCTACTCGGGTCGCGTGACGAGATTCGTCGCGCGATAGAATTCATCCTCACGGATCAACCTAACCGATAATGCCTACTCTCCTGATTGTCTTGTCGGTTCCGCGAAATGGGCTCAACTTCGCCAGCGAAGCGTGACTCGATCTTTGAGCGGGTGGTCGAAGGGACGTCCGGTCTGAACTGACTCGAGATGGGCCGCCTTCAGTTTGTAGTACCATCTCGCGGGCATATCAGCGTCCCCGAGAAACATGGATGAGGGCTTATGACGGAGCCCCACCGCCAAATGCTTCATGGCCCGTTCATCCTGGCCCAGAAACATTTTGGTCAGCGTTCGAAAAATTACATTGCCAAAGGGCAGCCAATGCAACCCGCTCCAATAGGCGGAGAAATCGATACGGCATTCCATGTCGGATACCGGTGTGGACATCAACCGATTCGCAAGCCACACCCTCCCACATTGCATCAGTTCCACCCGTTGATTCGGCAGGATGAAGTCGATGGTGGTGCTCAGTGGTCCTCCGTAGATGCGCTCGATCCAATGAAAGGGCCCACTGTTCTTTGCCGGCCTGTGGGCCGTCATCCGGAAGCCATAGGGAATCGGCTCAAAAACTTTCGTTTTCTCATGCATCTTCGCATCACTACGCCACCACGAATGGACATAGGGACCATGGACCGGATCGATAAGCCCGATGACACCATCATCAGGCGTGCAGGTGTAGGTCAGTGAAATATGGAAAGATTGCCGAGGTTCCGATGGAAGCGGCATCCGCGGAACCGGCGGTAACGGATCGGTGTTCCCTCGGTCATCGGCCAGATACAGCCAAATCATCCCGTCCGTTTCGTCGACAGGATAGGTCGCAACGCCGATCTTGTCGCATTGGAAACTCCCTCCTTCGGGGAGGGCTGGGATCCTCTGACAGCGCCCCTTCATATCAAACTGCCACCCGTGGTAGGGACATTCCACAAGCTCACCGTCGAATCGGCCGAACGACATCGGCATCCCTCGATGAGGGCAGAGATCGCGCATCGCTGCCAGCGTCCCCGCTCGATCCCGGCATAGGAGAATCGGCAGATCCAACATCTGGATCGCCGTCATCGTCCCTGGAGGGAGCCGGTGGCTAGGAACGGCCGGGTACCAGAAGCCGAACAGGGGCGCACTCCTGGAAGCGAGCACCTCGGGTGATAGTAGTTGGCTCATTGCTGAACAGGATGGTCACAGGAAGACGTCGTGCAATAGAGTCCGGACTATAGCGGGGGGCAGGGATCAGGTCAAGCAACGAACGGACCAGTAGGATGGCCCTGTTCCTTGACACCCCAAAGGATCACATACTATTCTGTTCAACTACTGACCCCACTGAGTCTTGTGTATGGCGTGAGGTGACATGATGATGGCCACGCAGATCGAGCCGACGGCGACGTTGGCACAGCTTCAGGAAGCCAAGCCCGAGAGTGTCACGATCGTCTTGTTGAGCGGTGATCTCGACCGGGCGATGGCGGCATTCATCATCGCGACGGGTGCAGCCGCGATGGGGATGAAAGTGACGATATTCTTTACCTTTTGGGGGTTGAACGCCATCCGGAGACGGGGCGCCACCAGCTCAGCGAAGGACTGGCTGCGCCGGATGTTTGGGCTTCTGAACCGAGGGGGAGCCTCGACACTTCCGCTGTCTCGATTCCATCTCGGCGGACTTGGCACCATGATGATGCAGAAGGTGATGAAACAGAACCGTATGCCTGACGTGCCGGAATTGATGCAGACCGCCCTGGACCTGGGCGTACATTTTATTGCCTGCACGACGACCATGGGCCTGATGGGCATAAGCAAAGACACCTTAATCGATGGAATCGATCAGTTCGCTGGGGTCACGACGTATTTGGCAGAAGCAAAGCGGGGTAGCGTAAATCTATTCATCTAATTCTGACAGCTCTCAGCTCAGAGCGAGGGATATCTTCATGATGCAGGCCGATGTCAAACTCGATACCTTAGGGTATTTTTGTCCCATGCCGATCATTCTGACGTCGAAGAAGATCAAAGAGCTGGCCTTGGGCCAGGTGCTGGAGATCATCTCCGATGATGAAGGCATCAAGAAGGACATGCCGGCTTGGTGTGAAACCACAGGCCATCAGATGATGGGGCTTGAAGAGGAGCAGGCAAAGTCGGGGCGGATTTACAAAGCCTTCGTCAAAAAAACGAAATAACCAGACCTTTTCGAGACCAACGAGACCGGAAGCCGGAAGGACCAGATGTAGTCCTCCGGCTTTTTCATTTGAGCTCAGACGGATGGCATGAACCAAATCGTAGAATGTGTGCCCAACTTCAGTGAAGGTCGGAATCGAACGACCGTTCAAGCCATACTCAACGCGGTAACCTCGACGTCCGACGTCGTGCATTTGGACCACTCGATGGATCCAGACCACCATCGAGCCGTCCTGACCTTCTGCGGAAGCCCAGAGGCGGTCGTCGAGGCGGCTTTCCGTGCCATCCGCACCGCAACTAACCTCATTGATCTGCGAAGCCATGCCGGCGTGCATCCTCGCATAGGCGTAACGGACGTCATCCCATTCATTCCCATCAAGGGCACGACGATCGAAGATTGTGTCCGGCTTGCCATGCGACTCGGAGAACAAGTTGGACGCGAACTAGAGATTCCCGTCTTCTTGTACGAACGAGCCGCCACTCGAGCCGATCATGCCCCCTTGGAAGTAGTCAGACGTGGCGGTCTTGAAGGGTTGGCGTTCAGAATGGCATCCGATCCGAAGTGGGTACCCGATTTCGGCCCATCTCGACTCCATCCGAGTGCCGGGGCCATCGCCATCGGGGCTCGACTTCCCTTGGTCGCCTTCAACGTGAACCTCCGCTCTCAGAATATTGAGATCGCCCGTTCCATCGCCAGGACCGTCCGGCAATCTACTGGGGGCTTGGCCCATGTGAAGGCGATTGGTGTCGAACTGGCCAGCCGCGGCATGGTCCAGGTGTCGATGAACCTGACCAATTACCAGCTGACGCCGGTCCAGTCCGCGTTTCAGGCTGTCAAAGTCGAAGCGGAAAAACACGGGGTTTCAGTGGCGGGAAGTGAGTTGATCGGATTAATCCCGCAAGCGGCGTTAGAGCATGCTGCGGTGACTTCTCTTCAATTGGCACACTTCAACCCATCTCACATCCTGGAGAGGAGAATCGCCGAGGCCATGGCCATAGGGGAACAGGATAAGTTCGACCAGACGATATTGGAATTTCTGAGCGCAGTCTCCGATGCCAGACCTACACCCGCAGGAGGAAGCGTCGCAGCACTTGTGGGTGCCTTAGCAGCTTCCTTGGGAGTCATGGGCGCGCGCATCGCTAAACAATCAGATGGAGAAACAAACCTTCTGCAATTGAGTCGACGACTTTATGAACTCGTTCAAGAAGATGCCGCCGCCTATGAGACCTTGATGAAGGCCTACAAGATTCCGAAGGAGCACCCCACTCACCTCAGCACAGTGTCGAACACACTCCTCAAAGCTACGGAAATCCCCCTGGAAGTTGCTGAAAGAGCCTGCGACGTCGCACGTGCCCTTCATGGGTTACGCCAGGTGGTTAAACCGGCAGTCTATTCAGACCTCACCGTGGGGATGATCTTGGCCATCGCAACGGCTGAGGCGAGTCTTTTCACGGTACAAACAAATGCAAATTGTCAAATCAATCAAATAGTTACAGAATCATTGCAAGCAAAAGTCATTAAGACACGCGAAAGTCTTGAGGAGCTGAGGAGGTTATGTTAGACTCCGCGGCTGCATTGTCACGAACTATCACCAACAGGCTAGATTGGCCTGAGAAAGTCGGAAGTTAGCCGGATGGAAATCAAGGTCTTCAACAACAACGTTGAAAAAGCGCTGAAAGTTGCCAAGAAGAAGCTCGCAGGCGAAGGTCTGTTTCGTGAGCTCAAGCGTCGCCGGTTTTATGAGAAGCCAAGCGTGAGGAAGAAGGCGAAGCAACGCGAAGCCCAACGACGCCGACAGAAGTGGTTGTCAAAACGGAAGCCTGAGTAGAGACGCTTTCAGGGTTCTTCCGCCCCCGTCAGTATAGCATCCCCCCGTTCGTGCCCACGCCTCTATGCGTCAGGAGCAGATTCACGCCGCCGTCCGTATCGTCAAACGGGAGATTCGCCGTTGGCAAGAGCCGGTCGTCGGTGTGGTCGCCAAAGAATCTAACCGCGATCCATTTCTCATCCTCATTTCCACTCTCCTCAGCTTACGGACCAAGGATAAAACGACCAGAGAGGCAGGTGATCGGCTCTTTGCCTTGGCGCAGACCCCACCCACGATGCTCCAGCTACCGCTCAAGAAGATCGAAGAGGCGATCTATCCGGTTGGGTTCTATCGGACCAAGGCCAAATCGATCCATGAAATCTGTCGGCGGTTGATCGACGAGCATGGTGGAGCAGTTCCAGACTCCATCGAAGAACTGGTCGACTTACCGGGAGTCGGGCGAAAAACGGCAAACCTCGTGGTCACGCTTGGGTTTGGGAAACCAGGGATTTGCGTCGATATTCACGTACACCGTATCAGCAATCGCTGGGGCTACATCAAGACCAAGACGCCGGAAGAATCGGAAAACGCCCTCCGCCGGAAGCTCCCGAAACAGTACTGGATCATCTACAACGATCTTCTCGTCCCCTATGGGCAAAACCTGTGTCTTCCTGTGTCGCCCTTGTGCAGTACCTGCAAGCTGACGGACCTGTGCGATCGAGTGGGAGTCACAAAGAGCCGTTAGGGGTAAGTCGTCAGGGGAGAGGTAATGGGGGAGGCTAGGTCTCAGAGTTCCACTCACACCTAACCTTTCACCCCTTACCGGCTAAATAAAGAGCTTGGTCTCTGCCTCAGCCGTGAGTGATAGGATCGCAGGTAGCCCCAGGACTTCATCGACGTTCCGTTCGACTGCGCTGGCATCTACTCCCATATATTCCAAGCCGGCGCTGCAGGCGATCAGCCGAAGCTTCCCAACCTGCTTGGCATCCTGAAACATTTCAGAAATCTTCGGCACGTTCTTCTCTTTGAGCAGTCGCGCCACCTCTTCGGCGGATCCCGCATACTCCGGTGGAAAGTCGATCTGATCGATCTTGCCCTCGGCCAGCTTTTTGATCGTCCAAAACAGCAGCACCACGATCACGTCTTTGCCCATCGCGGCAGCCGTCATGCCAAGCGTGGCGACCTGATGTAACTTATCATAGGTAGCATTGTGGGCAAAAATAACAAACTTCGGTTTAGTCGACATGGTTTACTTCTTTTCTACCCTAGCTTTCACACTGTTCACATAGTCTGTAATCGCGGCATCGACTTCATCGACCGTCATCGGACGATCATGTGTTTCACTTTCATCAATCAGATACCGGTCCTGATCTTTTTCCTGCTTCAGAATGACGGCGTTCTCGGGTGTCACCTCGATCAACATGAACCATTCCTTGGCCCCTTGTGACAGGACCACCTGTTTGCCGGCTCCTTTTCTGAGGATTTCAATCTGAAGCGCATCGCCTATTTCCGTCAAGGACCATGCCGCGCTTGGAATCAGCATAGGCCCAATGGTGCCCGCCATGACAACGAGGAGCTTTGCAACTATGGGAATCATCCGACACCACATCGCTACAGAAACCCCTTACGAAGCGATTATAGCGAGCAGAGGCGACTCCGTAAACCAGGGATATTGCGCTCGTTTACCTTGAGGGGCGAGGGAACCCATGTTAGGATGCCGCCCGATGGACGGACTCATTGCAACGGTTGAGCAGTATATCTCCACCGAAACACTCGTCACCCTGACGGCACTCTCGATCGTCTTTTTTGTCGGATCGCTGATCGCCATCCCCTTCATCCTGGTCAGGTTGCCGACAGACTTTTTTGACACGCGTGTACCACGACGCTGGATGGAGAATCATCATCCCGTGCTTCGACTCCTGGGCCACCTCGCGAAGAATGTGGTTGGCGCGATCTTCTTGTTCGCCGGATTCTTGATGCTCTTCCTACCGGGTCAGGGCATTCTCACCATGCTGATCGGAATCACCATGTTGGACTTCCCCGGCAAGCGAAAACTCGAAGCGAAAATGATCGGCCAACCCGCTGTCCTCAATACCATCAATGGGATGCGCGAGAAATTCGGCAAGCCACCACTCACCATTGCACCAGATTCCTAGCCAGGACTGAGACAAAAGTGCTGCGTGCTGAGACTTCTCCACCCTCACTCAGTCCTCAGCACTCAATACTCAGCACTGAAAGAACACCATGTCTGAAACATCACTCCAGTCCAACAAGCGTCCCGCTCTCTATTTGATCGACGGTAGTGCCTATATCTATCGAGCCTTCTTCGCCCTACCGGCTCTCAATAACTCCAAGGGCCTCCAGACCAACGCGGTCTACGGATTCACCACCACCCTGCTCAAGATCATTCGGGAACACACACCGAACGGCCTGGCCGTGGCGTTCGACGAAAAGGGCCCGACACTTCGTCACGAGGAATTTAAGGAATATAAAGCCCAACGTCCCCCGATGCCGGACGGGATGAAGGCCCAGATCCCATATATTCATCGTGTCGTCGAGGCTCTGAATATCCCCGCCGTGAAGCAGGCTGGCTACGAGGCGGATGACCTAATCGGCACCCTAGCTCGGCAAGCGGAGCAGGCCGGCCACGATGTCGTCATCGTCACCGGTGATAAGGACATGCTCCAACTCATCACGCCACACGTGCGCATCTACGATCCGGTGAAAGATAAATGGTCCAGCGATGCAGAATGTATCGCCAAGTTCGGCGTCGAACCGGGACGCGTCATTGAGATCATGGGGTTGATGGGCGACAGCAGCGACAACATCCCGGGGGTGAAGGGAATCGGCGAGAAAACCGCGATCAAGCTGATTACGCAGTTCGGCACAATTGACGAGCTACTCAATCGGCTCAATGAAGTGACACCCGCACGCATCAAGACCCTCCTGACGGAACAGGCGGACAATGCACGACTGAGCCGGAGACTTGCGACGATTGACACTCAGAGCCCAGTAGACTTCCATCCTGAATCCTATCGGATCAAGCCACCGCATGATGAACAGCTCGCCGAGCTGCTGCGCGAGCTTGAGTTCACGTCGCTGCTGAAGAGTCTTCAGCCGTCGCCCAAGCAGCCGGAGGCGAAGATTACGGCGTCAGTCGTGATCGAAGATGAAGCAGCCGCACAGCGGTTTACTGACAGCGTACCGAAGAATGCGCCGCTTGCGGTGCACTGTCTCTTTGCTGGGCAACCAGGCGTCCATGCCGATCTGAGAGGTCTTGCCCTCTCGAGCGGTGACCAGACCGTCTTCGTCCCGATCGACATCCACGCCTACATGCGACCGATCCTGCCCCTCCTTCACGATCCACATCGAACCAAAGTGGTGCATGACCTCAAAGCGACGCTCCTCGCTTTTCATCGAATCGGCGTGACCCTGGCACCGCCCTATGTCGATACCATGGTCGCAGATTATCTGCTCAATCCCAACCGGCGCGACCACGGCCTTGAAACGATCGCCATGGAGCGACTGGGTGAGCGGTTCGGATCCGACAAGGAGAACCAGGCCCAACCTCAATCGCTTTTTGAAGTCGATACCGGGTCCCGAGATCAAGCGACAGAAGCCGCTTCGTGCTTGGTGAAGCTTGAACCCATCTTGGCGAAACAGCTGACGGAACAGGGAAGCCTGACGCTCTTTACCGA
>JAOUGT010000018.1 GCA_029865485.1 Nitrospira sp. | reverse complement strand
ACTAGAGAAAACACGAGCGCGGCTTGATCAGTGCCCGGGGCTTGAACAGAACCCACGCAACTGCACAGAACAACGTTGCGGACAATGGAGCTGTGCCACTTGACTGGAGCCTTCTAATGGGTGACCCTGATAGTCTTAAAGATCAGGGTCCGCGATCTCCGCGCGCTCCATCAGCATAATACTCTCACCCACCATCCGTCCCATCTCCAACATCACCGCGTCCAACGCCCGTTTCCCGGAGTGAATGACGCGGACCAGGGTCCCCAGCATTCGGTCCTCACCCGCTATCGCTCGCAACCCCACCAACACCTGTTTCCGTTGTCTCGTCTCCCGTCTCATCGGTGGCTCCTTTCCCGTGTGCCCGTAGCGTAATCCACGGCAGGAGCCCCTCATTCAAAATTCAACGGACTTGAATATAACTCCGTTAATTTGCACTCTTACGTACTTAGATGTTTCTTTAGGACGGGCGACTCCGTGATCTTGGTATTCTCCGGAGCGAGATCGGCAGCCTTTTTAAAGGCGGCCTTCGCATCGTCATGCTTTCCCAGTTTGTCCAACATCACACCAAGGTTGAACTGCGCCTCGGCAAGCTTCGGGTCGGCTTGAAGCGCGCTTCGGAAGTGGCCTTCCGCGACATCCCAGTGGCCTTCCTTGGCATGGGTCACGCCTTCTTCATTATGGGCTCGCCCCACTGATCCTTCTGGGGCCGTTAAGACGGCGGCCGTTTCCGTCGTCGCCATCTCCGACTTGGGCGATTCGGGAGATGCTGCCTCAACCTTGGGCACAGGCGATTCTTGCTTTGCCTCCATAGGAGGCTTCCGCTCACACCCGATCACTCCTGCCGTGACAAGCAGGCCAACCAAAGCAAGACCGAATGTGGTACTGACCATTGACTGCGTCTTTTTCATTGATCTCCTCCTTTGTTCTTGTTGTACAAACTGGTGTTGTTCCCATTGCACACTGTTGAGCAGCCCGTAGGCGAGTACTCTGCTGCGACGTTCCTCCGGTTCACTACACCATGAACAATGCTGAATCACCCTTCCCCCTGCCCAATGGCTATCGAACCAGGAAACAAGCCGCTCCCGTAATCTATCGATACCGGCGTGGCTCTGTGCCCTCGTGGCATCCGACTCCGTACATCACCACCACTCAGTGGGAGCTCGTTGCTACTCCAGCGTTATTGCTTGGTGCTTGGGTGGTTGCGCTGCATAGGCGGCTTCGCCTCACTATTGAGGAGCCCCCCAACGTCTCTCTGTGTGTAGCCTGTCCAGCGCTCCTGTTCCTGGGCCATTGAAACCTTCTCTCCTCTCATGGCCGCCTCCGCCCTCTCACGGATCAGCTTCTGAATGGGCTTGATGTCCGGCCGGCTGTAATACCCCCGTAGGACACCGAGCTCAAACATCCCGATCGTCTGATCGACATAGGATTGTGCCAGCGGCTTGTTCCCGGTCTGCAAGGCTTGGGCAGCGTGATTGAGGTAGCGCACCACCGCCGGATGCGGCGGCTCGGCGAGCGCACTTGCCAAGACATCACGATAGGGTTCCTGTTCCAATTGCACCGCAATGTCCTTCACCCATGGCGCGGTCACCTTCTGACCTGAAGCCGGTGCCAGCCAGTTAGCAGCCAGGGCGAATCCGGGGGCCACGAAGACCATGACGACGATTGCAAGGCCTGCGCGACTCCATCTTGTCCTCCAATTTGGGTCCGCTGTCGGTTGGTGCCGATTGAATCGAATCACGACGCACCTCCTTGTGCAGGGATAGCCCGAAGAACAGCCAACTTGAATCCGCGACATTCATCATCATGCATCATGATGCTGGGTCTGTCAGGACGCTACTGGGAATCCGCCCTGCTTGGGTGCCGGAATGTCCCAGGTGCAGCATCAGGCACCGTCGTCCTCTCGGCCACGCCGGTTTAGACCGACTGCCAGCGTCCTCTCATGGAGGACCCTTCACGCACCATTCTCGCTTCGCTTACCCCCTGGCACTGGGAACATTTGCCGAGCGTGCTAGCATGTGGACATTGGCTCACACACGAATGGTCGTTGGGTGTTCCCTCTTTGTGTTGATGATCGCCGCCTGCGATCAGGATGTACTGTACGCCACTTCATTCACCGAGGTGGCTACCGAACGGACAAAGTTGATCGATGGAATTGCAAGCTGCCAAAGCACGGAAGAAGCGAAGCGCCAATTCCAGAGATGGGACGTGATCGAAAGTAGCAGTCTCGCTCCAGGAGATAAGCGATCTCCGTTTAGTATCCACGTGGTAGCTATCACCAACTATTCACCGTTAGGGCACTCAGGAACATTGCGCCTCACATTCTTCAATAACCGGCTGGCTGAGGCGGGATTCTATTCGAGCAGTTTCGAGCAATATGTTGAGCGGTTACAAGCAGCAGACAAACACACGTTCAGAGTCATGGAAACCAGTGCTGGCTTACCTGAGGCATTCGCTTCGCCGCATACTCACGTCTGGATCTATAACCAACCCCAACTCGATCCAAGTGGATAAGAGAAATATGTGGGATGGAGAGACACGTGGCTAGAGAAAGAGGAAGTGTTGTGGATCAAGTACAATTCGTAGAGACTTGTCTTCCGGTCACGACTCCGCTTGCTGGAGCATCGTCGCCAGTATCTCACTGACGAACTTCTGCTTGGCCTTGGGCAAGCGGCTGGGGCGTTCGAGTTGCCGTTGCAACTTGGGCGTCGGTCCGCGCTTGGTGGCCTCGTTCGTCTGTCCCAAGAGCGCTTCCACCGTCACGCGGTACGCCACTGGCAGGCTTACTGACTCCGTCGGATACGAATGGCTCCGCGGTCGATGATGACGAGCGCCCGCGCAAGTTCCGTATCGGGAACTTCCGCGAGCAGTCGTTCAAGAGCGTTTTGGGTTTCTTCGATGGTGGTGGGCCAGACTCGAAGTCGAATGATTCCCGCGTGGGAGCCTGGCCTCTGCCCCTTACGTTGGGTCGTGATGAGTCCTATTGTACTCAAACCCAATGAAAATCGCACGATCTATTGCAGCCTCACTCACCGTCATCTATCTCCGGGATTTTCAGCGCCGATTGAAATGATGGGCGATCGTCCGACAGCCCGCTTCCGGCATCAAGGCCTTGAGCCGGAGGACCTCGTCCCGTAGTAGGGGCCGGATACTTCTATATGACGTCTAGTTTACCCACAGGCAGTGGGCGGGAGACGGGACGTATTGTCTGCGTTGGGTCTGGGAGAATGTGGATCGCATTTCCCCCCGCTGCGAGCGGAGAAGTCCGTAGCCATGTCTGATCCCAGTTGTACCTGAGGTGCTGTGTCTCCTGATTGTCGAGAGGGGTGGCGGTCGGAAAACTGTGCGAAGAAGAAGTCCGGAAGACTTGCTGTTAGAAAACTCAACTGGGAAGTGATTGGCTTGCTATGGCAGCAATTCCGCGACGGTGACGGTGGCCCCAGGAGCAGCGAGGGGAGCGAGGCTGTCGGAGGGACTGGGCTTCTGGGAGGAACGGTACGAACTCACGGGCTCGGGAGAAGCGACGGGATCTCGGTAGACCTCCAGGCAACGCTCGGCGAGGTTGACGATCCAGTACTCTTGGATGCCAGCGCGGGCGTAGATAGCGCACTTGTGGTCTCGGTCCAGTGCAATGGTGGGATCGGATACTTCGACGACAAGCAACGCTGACCGTGGGTGTTCTCGCACATAATCTCTGGGAGATCCGGGTACGACCGCCAGGTCTGGCTTCGGTGCTGAATCAGGGTCAACGATGAGCGGCATTAGCACACGAACCCACACGTTTGCTCCGAAAAGACGCTCGAGAACCCGCTGGGTTGTTCCGATGGCTGCAGCAAGTGGGCTATCTTGAGGAGTCGTTGTGACAATGTCTCCGTCAATCAACTGGACGCGGTCGTCCTCTCCGAACATTCCCACTTCAGCCATGCGGTAGTATTCGCGGCGGGTCCAGCGCTTTCTACACACAGCGGGGGCGTCCATTCATTGCCTTGTATTGGCTTTAGCTGAGCCTGCCAAACCACTTGTCTGACCACAAGCGATCGACTCAGCCTGTGCTCCGAATCCGGAGCAGCCTTCATGGCCGTGGACGGCGAGGATTGCAAAATGGCAGGCCTTAGAGATACAAGGTATGCCTGGATGCATTGTGAAGGTAGGTGCACGTTGTGTCATCGTTAATCTGATTGAGGACTATGGACATCGAAATCGGCTCCAATCTCTACAAGAATTTCAACGGGACGATCGAGATCGAGGGGGTTCCGCAAATCCAGGTGACTCGTCATCCTTCGACTGGTACGGTGCTGGTCAATTTTGCGCTCTTTGATTCCAATGGCCGGATGCTCGCCAAGATGGTGGACAGTACTCTGATGTTTAACGAGCGACGCGCCTATGAGGTCGCGAAGACGGACAAGCGCCTACTGATGAAGGAAGTAGATTCCGGAAAAGTGGTCCTCCAGCTTGATGTGAAGAACGCTCAGGTTATCTCGCTTGGGCAGGGCGAGTTTCATACGATGAAGGGCCATCTCCTGCAAGTGACCGCGACGGAGTGGAAGATCGAGAAACTACACAAGAGCGGGTTGACACACGACGCCCAAGGAGGGGTGGTGTCTATCGGCTAGGAACCGGTGTCGGCTCTCCCTCGACTAGTGGTGTCACCTGCAAGACCCCGTCTTTCATATCCACTGCCGCAGTGTATCCATCTCGCAACTCTCCCTTGACCAACAGCTTAGCGATTGGCGTTTCCAGCTCTTGCTGAATCAGCCGTTTGAGTGGCCGTGCTCCGTAGACTGGATCGTAGCCGCGTTCACCCAAATGTTTCAGCGCGGGCGGCGTGATGGCCAGCGTGATCCGACGTTCCGCGAGTCTGTTGCGGAGCCGCTCCAGCTGGATTTCCACAATCTTGATCAAGTGATCGGTCCCGAGCGGATGGAACACAACGAGTTCATCGACCCGGTTCAAGAATTCCGGCCGAAAATGTTGACGAAGCTCACCCATGACCACCGTTCGGACTTGCTCATAGGAGGCGCCGCGTTGTTGAGCTTCAAGAATATGGGGGCTGCCGATATTGGAGGTCATGATCAGTACGCTGTTCTTGAAATCGACCGTACGGCCTTGTGAATCAGTCAGTCGCCCATCATCGAGCACTTGCAGCAACACGTTGAACACATCGTGATGCGCCTTCTCGATCTCGTCGAAGAGGATCACGGAAAAGGGGCGTCGTCTGACGGCTTCGGTGAGTTGCCCACCTTCTTCGTACCCAATGTATCCAGGGGGAGCTCCAATCAGTCTGGCCACGGTATGCTTTTCCATGTACTCGGACATGTCGATGCGTACCAGATTCCCTTCATCGTCGAAGAGGATGGCGGCGAGCGCTCTGGCCAATTCAGTTTTCCCCACTCCGGTTGGCCCAAGAAATAGGAAGGATCCAATCGGCCGGTTGGGATCTTTGATGCCGGATCGTGCGCGGAGGACGGCATCCGCAATGGCGCGAACCCCTTCATCTTGTCCCACCACCCGTTGATGGAGGAGCTCTTCAAGTTTCAAGAGCTTGTCGGTTTCACCTTCGAGTAACCGCGAGACCGGCACACCGGTCCAGCGGCTGACCACGGCGGCAATCTCGTCTTCGTCGACTTCCTCCTTGAGCAACCGGGTCTCGTCCTGTTTCTTTCCCAGGTACTGCTGTTCCAACTCCAGCTCTCGCTCCAACCGCGGTAGTTCTCCATAGCGGAGCTCCGCCACGCGATTGAGGTCATAGGCTCGCTCGGCCTGCTCAATCTTGAGCTTCAGCTCCTCGATGGCTTCGCGGGTCTTGCGAAGTCGAGATACAGATGTCTTCTCCGACTCCCATCTGGTTTTGAGCGCCTGCATGTCACGCTGCTTTTCGTTCAGCTCTGTCTCGAGTGTGGTGAGTCGGGAGGCGCTGGCGGCGTCCTTTTCCTTCTTCAACGCCTCGCGCTCAATTTCCAGTTGGAGCACCTTGCGAGACACTTCATCCAGCTCAGCCGGCAGGCTATCGATCTCGGTTCTGAGCCGTGCGGCGGCTTCGTCGACGAGGTCGATAGCTTTGTCCGGAAGAAACCGATCGGCAATATAGCGGTGGGACAGTTTGGCTGCGGCGACCAGCGCACCATCCTTGATTCGCACGCCATGGTGGACTTCGTAGCGCTCCTTCAGGCCGCGCAAGATCGAAATGGTGTTCTCCACAGAGGGCTGGTCGACCAACACCGTCTGGAAGCGACGCTCCAAGGCGGCGTCTTTTTCGATGTGCTTTCGGTATTCATCCAGCGTTGTGGCGCCGATTAGGTGCAACTCGCCACGTGCCAGCATGGGTTTGAGGAGATTGGCCGCATCCATGGCCCCTTCGGCCGCTCCGGCTCCAACCACCGTGTGCAACTCGTCGATGAAGAGCAGAATCTGGCCGTGAGACGATTGGATTTCTTTCAGGACGGCTTTTAAGCGTTCCTCAAATTCACCGCGAAACTTGGCACCGGCCACGAGCGAGCCCATGTCCAATGCGAAGAGTTTCTTGTGTTTCAGGCTTTCCGGAACATCACCTTTCACAATGCGAATGGCCAGCCCTTCGACAATCGCGGTTTTCCCGACTCCTGGTTCACCGATGAGTACCGGGTTATTCTTTGTCCGGCGTGACAGGATCTGGATCACACGCCTGATTTCATCATCACGTCCGATGACGGGATCGAGCTTGCCCTGTTCAGCCAATTGGGTCAGATCCCGACCATATTTCACCAGTGACTGGTAGGTGCTCTCAGGATCTTGGCTGGTCACACGTTGATTCCCACGCACCTGTTGTAAGCCCGCCAGGAGACGCTCCCGTGTAATACCCAGTTTCTTGAATACTCCCCCTTCCTGAACCATGGCGAGGAGGACATGCTCGACGCTCAAAAAATCGTCCTTCAGCGACTTCTGTTCTTCCTCCGCACGATTCAGCACGTGGGTGAGACGGTTGGCAATATGGACCTGACCAGGAGCCGCCCCGGAGCCTTGCACTTGAGGCAATTTTGCCAATACGTGTTCGACGGCTTGTCGTACGGCAGGGAGCGCAAGGCCGGCACCTTCCAGTAAGGCCGGAGTGGTTCCTCCGTCCTGTTCGAGGAGCGCCAAGAGGACATGTTCGACATCGATCCCTTGGTGACTTCTCCGTTGGGCGTGCCCCGAGGCGGACTGCAGGGCCTCTTGCAACTTGATCGTCATGCGATTCATGTCCATGGTGATCTACCTCAGATAATGGTAATAATGCTGCCGATAAAATCACTGATAATCATTGAGCCGGACAAGTCAACCTGGTACCCCTGTTCTGCTCGAACACGATGGGTGCTTGACCTCCTGGGGCAATCCCGACTAGGGTACGCATCGGCATGAGCAATCTCACTTCGGCCACGGTACAACTCTACCGGCAGGTGCTTCACGCGACCTGGCGTTCACTGGTGAAAAGTTGGGTATCCATGGTGGCGCTCATCGTCTTTGGGCTGCTATTTCTGGGCATCGCACGGATCGCTGCTCCGTTGGGAATGGCCGGCGGTTTTTTGCTCGGCATGCTGAACGCGCTTCTTGTGGGCGCCACCCTCCGGTTGATTGAACAGTCGCTGAGCGCGTCGAGAACCCTTGGGTTCAAGGACGTGACAGAAAGCTTCGGGCATTACTTTTGGGATGTGATTGGGGTGGGATTCATATTGTGGCTGCCGACGCTCTTACTCGATATGGGGTTACAAGCCAACCCAGCCTACGGTCAATTTCTGCTCTCAGCATTTTTGCTCTTGGTGTTTATCCTGTTGAACCCAGCACCGGAAGTGATCTATCAAGTACGACACGACTCAACGCTTGAGGTGTTCAAGACATCCTATGAATTCGTCTTGGAGCATTGGATCGAATGGTTCCTCCCATTCGTCGTGCTGATCTTGCCGGTAGTCCTTTCTCCGAGTGGGCTGCAAGAATTCTTTTCGCTGTCTGGTCGTGCTGGTCGAGGAGCGGGGCTCGACTTCCTTCAGATTCTCATGTTGCCACTGACTGCAATCGGAGGTTGGCTATCTTACCTGGGGCTCGATTCAGAGGGGCAGGAGATCGTGCTTCTCCTCCTCACTCCACCAGTTGCGATGGCCATCTTGTTATTCCGTGGCCATCTGTTTGCGTCACTTCACGGGTCCTCCAGACGACAACGGCTCTTTTCTCACCAGTTCGGTGCCAGACAGTGACAGTCCGGGATGGGTCTACCCAGAAGAGTCAGGTTGGTCAGGGATCATATTGTCTCCAAACAGGTATCTGCTCTTGTGGTCGAAAGCTGAAATAGTGTATGGATTATCCTACATCTGAGTTCTGCCCACCTATGGCCTAAGTCCGAGCGAGGCACGGACTCATGCGACTTTCAATATTTTGGCGGCTAGTCTTGACTTCCCTGGTCATCATTACTGTGATGGGGGGAGTGAATTTCTACGCACTCTTTCAACTTCGTCAGTTAACGGCGATGAGTACCCAAATGGCGTCGTACCATTATCCAGCCGTTGAATCTGCCAAAAGGCTATTAGGGTCTCTCTATGCCCAACTGAATAGTGAAAAGAAGTTTCTTGCCACGAAAGATCGTACGTTTCTGACGAACTTAACTGAAGAAGTTGAAGAGTTTCAGCGTGTCCTGCAGGTATTGCGAGGGCAGGAAAGTTCCACTCGTGGGCTGACCCTCTTGCAGGAGACGGGCGAGTTGCTGAAAGAACGAGTGCACCTGTTTGACACGGCTGTGCAAGCCACGATGGGGTCGGTCCATCGTGCGATTCCAGATTATGTGAGCAAGCGTGACAGCCTCATGGACCGTATGTCCTTCACGTTGCAGAATTATATCGATCTTCATGAGGCGCGGGTCAGTGTGGGGGTCACCGAATCGCGTGCCAGTGCCGCTCAGGCCGAGGCGGTGACGGAGCAACTCGTTCTTGTGGCATTGATGTTTGGGCTAGGGTTGGCTGGAGTGGCAAGCTATACGATTCTGAGCCCACTTCGAGAGTTGCAGGGGCACATCAAGCAGATTGGACAGGGGAATTTTGGGGCTTCACTCCAAATCAAGGCTCCGGCCGAGCTCCGTGAGTTGGTGGATTCCGTGAACTGGATGGGGCGCAAGCTTCAAGAAATTGACGATATGAAAACGGAATTTCTCGCGCATGTGTCCCATGAGTTGCGAACACCCATGGCATCAATTCAGGAGGGCACGAACCTCTTGCTTGACGAGATTCCTGGGCCGTTGGTGCCGGAGCAACGCATGACGCTTCGGATTATGGCCGACAGCAGCAAACGGCTGATGCATCTCATCGCCACCATCCTGGATTTGTCGAAAATGGAAGCCGGGATGATGGAGTATCGATTTGTCCCTGTTGATTTCCTGAGGATTGCGAACATCTCGATCAATAAGATTCGTCTTCTTGCCGACTCTAAACATGTCCAGTTGGTCTTGGAGCCTGCTGGACCCCAGGCTTGGATCAAAGCGGATGCCTCTCGGCTCGAACAGGTCTTGGATAATTTACTATCCAATGCGCTGAAGTTCAGTCCCGAAGGAGGAGTCGTGAAAGTCCATATGAGGTCGGACCAGCAGGCTGGTGTCCTTGAGGTCTCAGTTTCCGATGCAGGACCTGGTATTGCCTCAGAAGATCTCCCGCATATTTTTGAACGCTTTTACCAGGGTCGTACCAAGAAACAGGCCGCCGGAAGTGGCTTGGGGTTGGCATTGGCTAAGAAAGTCGTTGAGGCTCATAGCGGAAGAATCTGGATCGAGAGTGAGAGGGGGAAAGGGGCAACTGTACGGTTTACCCTACGGTTGACGAAGCCGGAGGCGAAAGGAGAACCGTGAAAACGAAGACTTTTCATATGGCGATCAGGTTCGGAGTCCTGTCCCTCTTTCTGGCTGGATGTGCCGCGTGGACGACGTCCATCCCGGTTTCTCGCTCTTATTTTGCGATTGATCCAAAGGAAGTTGCAATTTTTCAATCGCTTGTGAAGAAACAGGAAGGGTTAGCCTCTCGATGTGTCCAATCACACTCCTGTGATCAAGTGTACTTTACACTCGGGCTGCTTGGCCTCTATGAAAGTCGCGAAATTGCGGCGAAATATTTTCAAAAAGTTCTGACTGTTGCTCCAACGGGACCGGTAACAGGGACGAGTAAAGCCTGGCTTCAAGTCCTGCAGGAACCCATTTCCCCAGGGCAGAAGGGATGGTCGGAATCCGTGTTGACTGCCCCTGCGATTGCGGAAGCTCACTCATCGTTGGCGATGGCAACCGACCGCCTGGTTCGAAACTTGCTTGATGAACAGGTACTGCTACAACAATTCCATGCCTCCAAGGATGGTGAGTCAGAGGCGATTGAGGCGTTGCAGCGGGAGTTGGCGGAGCGAGATCGCAGAATAGAGACACTGCTCTCTAAGAAAGATTCGACAAAGGTGTCGGCTGATCCAGTCGCGATGCAAAAACAGCTTGCGGAACGAGACAAGAAGATTGAAGAGTTGTCTTCTCAGCTTGACGCGTTGAAACGAATCGATCAGGAGATGCGTGAAAAGGTTCGGCCGATCCGTCCTCCCCTGACGACGGTTCCTACTCCCAATCCGGAAACAACACCCTAAATAAAGACCAGAAAGAAATGGTGATCATGGAGTCAAAAGGCGTGGAACGAGAGAACATTCTTGTGATCGATGACGATGAAGGATTGCTGCATTTGTTGAAAATGCGGCTATCTGCCATGGGATTTTCCGTCACCTCCTGCACGACGGGACAGGAGGCGGTTGAGGCCACGAAAAATACGACGTTTAATCTGGCCATCACTGATCTTCGTCTCCGAAATGAAAACGGTTTGGACGTGACCGAATCATTGCTGCGAAATCAGCCTGGATTACCGGTCATCATCTTGACGGCCCATGGCAGTATTCCCAACGCCGTGGAAGCGATGCAACGTGGCGCGTTTGGGTATCTGACGAAACCATTTGATGATAAAGAGCTCAAGGAGACAATCGATAAAGCGCTCTCGCAGCAGCGGATGAGTCGTGAGATCGATCGACTGAAATCGTTAGTGAAGGAGTTGTACGGGCTAGAGAATGTCGTGGCGAGAAGTTCGGCTATGCAACGGCTCTTCCAACAAATCGGTCAGGTCGCCGAGTCAGACGCGACCATTCTGTTGTTTGGAGAAACCGGTACCGGTAAAGAGGTCATGGCTCGCGTCATTCATGCGAACAGTCGACGGAATAAAGGTGCGTTTGTGGCGCTCAACTGTGCCGCCATTCCGGAAACGCTGTTCGAGAGCGAGTTGTTCGGGCATGTGAAGGGCGCCTTCACCAGCGCTCATGGGGCGAAGCGGGGACTGTTTCAGATGGCCCATGGTGGGACGCTCTTTCTTGATGAAATCGGCGAAATGCCGATTTCAATGCAGGTGAAATTGTTGCGTGCCGTCCAGGAACGGGAGATCAGAGAGGTCGGATCCGAGACATCGGTCAAGGTCGATGTGCGCATTATTGCGGCGACGAACAAAGATCTGGGCGAAGCGGTGAAAAATGGGACATTCCGCAATGATCTCTATTATAGGATTTCGGTCGTTCCTCTGTTCATTCCGCCATTGCGTGAGCGGCGAGATGATATCCCGTTGCTCGCTCAGCATTTCCTTACGCAGAGCGTGAAGCGATCCAATAAGGATATCAAAGGATTTACGCCCGCCTCACTGCATCGCCTGATGATCAACCCATGGCCAGGGAATGTACGCGAATTGGAAAATGCGGTGGAGAAGGCGGTTGTCATGTCGCAGCAAGAAATGTTGACGCCGGATTTGTTTCCGGCCGTCAGCGCGTCAGCTGAGTCGCCGCTGAAACCGCTTACAGAGGCGAAAGAGGAATTTGAACGCACCTATCTGAAAAATGTGCTGCATTTGACCGGGGGCAATATCTCACGTGCCGCCCAGTTTGCCGGGCGCTACAGGGCTGACTTCTATAAAATGTTGAGAAAGTATGGGCTCCATCCCTCGGTCACAAAGGGGAAACCTGACATAGAGGTCGAGGGGTTCGAAGACGAAGAGCATTTGACGGAAGCAGAACGATAAGAAGACGAAAGCTGAGTGCGGTCCAATGACTTCGGATGTCTGCACTGAAGCCAATTAATGGCAGGTGTCATCCCTATGCCATGCGGAGTCCCTCCCCATTGCGATGGTCTTTGTTGGTGCTTTCTGAGCGAGAAGGCCTTCGCCGAGATCGATGTCTCCCGCTTCTATTGGTGAAGATCGCCCGGTACGATGTTCCCTGTCAAGATTAGTAGATGCTTTTACTCACCTCATTTGAATATCCACTTTCATTTCCCGCCATATCAAAGGCCGTCACGACAAAGTAATACGTTGTCTTGGGTTGAAGACCTGTGACTTGGTACGTCGTCACATTTTTTTGAAGCAGAGCGATTGCGTTTTCAGGTCCATATTTTCCTCGGATGGTTGATCGGTAGACCTTGTATCCCGCCAGATCTGTTTCGCTATTCGGTTTCCACGTCAATGTTGCGAACGGCCCGTCGACGGTTAGCCTGATCGTTACGGTCTTGATGATGGCTCCACTGGCTACTGTAAGTGTAGTTTGGTTTTCCCCCGGTTGTGCTTTTGAGGTATCCACACTGGCGGTGATCGTTCCGTTGTTAGACCCAGAGGTCTGACTGAGCGAAAGCCAGGAAGCGTTCTTGGTGGCCGTCCAAGATCCATTGGATTGCACCGTGATGTCCTTGCTCGATGGGTTCGAACCTTGGGTTGCCGTAAAGGCAAGGTCACTTGATGAGAGGGTCAAGGAGCCAGTTGCGAGCGTCAGCGTTACGCCGACAGTTTTTGTCATGTTTCCGGCAGTCACGGTAATGGTACCAGTATGGGGCGTACCTACCAGACCTCCGAGATTCACACCTGCGATAATTGTGCCGCTACCAGAACCGGAGGTCGTGCTTAATTTGATCCATGCCGCGTTGGCGCTGGCCGTCCAGGTACCATTTGAGGTGACAGTTACAGGCTGATTGGCTGGATTAGAGCCGCCTGATACGCCGGTATAGGTCAATGATGACGGGCTTAGTGTGATTGAGGTGAGCGGCGGTGTCACGGTGAAGGTGACGGGGATCGACACCGGTTGTGCACCGGGGGCACGGAGGGTGATGCTGCCGGTGTGGGTGCCGGGGCCGAGGGAGCCCAGGATGGGGGTTACGGACACGGTGCCATTGCCGGTGCCGGTTGTCGACGAGAGGGTGAGCCAAGCGACATTGTCACTGGCGGTCCAGGTGAGCGTGCCTCCACCGGTGTTGCGGATGTTCAGCGCTTGGGGGGGCGGGTTGCTACTGTTCTGTTGCGCGGTAAACGACAAACTGGGGGCGCTGACTCCAATGGCCGGTGGGACTGGCGGCGGTGTCACGGTGAAGGTGACGGGGATCGACACCGGTTGTGCACCGGGGGCACGGAGGGTGATGCTGCCGGTGTGGGTGCCGGGGCCGAGGGAGCCCAGGATGGGGGTTACGGACACGGTGCCATTGCCGGTGCCGGTTGTCGACGAGAGGGTGAGCCAAGCGACATTGTCACTGGCGGTCCAGGTGAGCGTGCCTCCACCGGTGTTGCGGATGTTCAGCGCTTGGGGGGGCGGGTTGCTACTGTTCTGTTGCGCGGTAAACGACAAACTGGGGGCGCTGACTCCAATGGCCGGTGGGACTGGCGGCGGTGTCACGGTGAAGGTGACGGGGATCGACACCGGTTGTGCACCGGGGGCACGGAGGGTGATGCTGCCGGTGTGGGTGCCGGGGCCGAGGGAGCCGTTCATAGGACTGATGCTCACAATGCCACTACCGGTGCCTGATGCAGGGCTTAGGGTCAACCACGCTGCGCTTGTTGTAGCATTCCAGTTTAATATTCCTCCACCGTGGTTGCTGACGGTCAGGAGTCGAGGAGGAGGTGCTGAGGTACCTTGCTGAGCACTAAACGAGAAGCCTGAGGAGTTCAGTGCTATGACAGGCGCTGGATCGGATGGTGCGACAAGTTGTCTCAATGTCGGCATTCCGGACAGCAGTCTCGATTTGGGTGTCGGCGATACTGTGGAGGGAGGGGTAGCCTCGGCTGCCGCGAAGGCAACAGGGATTGATACAATTGTCGGCTCAAATAGGCTGGAAGCAACGCAGAATCCAATGGGGAACAACAGCAATTGCCGAATATTCTGGCGCATTGATGGGATCCTCCTTGCGAGTCCATCGTGAAGCGAAGGATTCACGATGAGGCCGGATGTGGAGCAAGTCGAGTGCCGTGCTTCATGGGGAGATACGCTCGGAGGGGTTGCTACGTGGATTTAGAGTATTTTCATGCAGTTGAATGAAGAATGGCGCCTATGGCGAGTACGGCGATGTCAGGTAGTCCTACGGAGTGAAGAGAAAGATGCGGCTCTCATAATTGTACAGGCAAGAAAATGGTTTAGATATGCTGCGTAACCATATGAAAGAATTTTGAATTATCGACTGTCGGGTGGTCGAGATTATTCAGATGGCATTGATATATCTAAGGGAGGTTTGATGAATTTTGAGTTTCCGGCAGCGATCAGACCAATTCCCGGCGGTTGGTTTTCTAACTTATCGGAATCGAGCAGTATCACGGACCGTGCAGTTGCGAGAGTAAGGTAGTCGACATACGGCGAGAGGAATGCATCTATATCATCTTAATTGAAGAAGTTAATTGAGAAAGCGAGTTTTCCCAGGTTTACCTGCCGTGCAGTTCAATGCTGATAACTCAAGACGTCGACCATCAAAATCTGTTTCATAACTGGTTTTGGACGGTTCCGTGAGGACTATGGAATCCTGGTTCATTTATCCCTGCACTGCAGGCCGTTTTTCATCATTACCTATTGGATTACAAACTGGGAGTATGTCATGTAAGAGAACGGAGACTGTGGGCATAACGAGAGGATGTCCGTAAGAAAGTCCATCCAGTTCTTGACGATCCAGAGCCCTTCTGCCATTGTTAGATGCATTTCCACCGTGACTCATGTCTGGGAGGGTGTGAGAAGGATATGAATAAGCCTCAAAAAACGCGATCTCTTGCAGTTGTCGGATTGGGCTATGTTGGTCTTCCGATCGCTGTGGCATTTGGAAAAATTGGCCCGGTGATTGGTTTTGATATCAACAAGAAGAAAATCGATGAATTGCAGAAGGGGATTGATCGGACTGGAGAAGTGTCGAAAAAGGATCTTGGTGCCACCCAGGTACGGTACACCTCAGAGCCAGCCGATCTGAAATCCGCGAACTTCATTATTGTTGCAGTGCCCACACCTATCAACGACGCGCTGCAGCCAGATCTGACCGCGTTGCAGAAGGCCTCTGAACTGATAGGGCGAAACTTGTCCTCGGGGTCTATCGTGGTGTACGAGTCAACCGTCTATCCTGGTGCAACCGAGGAAGTCTGCTTGCCTATTTTGGAGAACACATCGGGCATGAGGGCTGGAGTTGATTTTAAGTTAGGATATTCGCCGGAGCGAATCAATCCAGGAGATAAAGAACATACGCTTGAAAAGATTATCAAGGTTGTCTCGGCGCAAGATCAAGACTCTCTGGACATTGTGGCGGACACGTACGCGCTCGTCGTCAAAGCGGGCATTCATCGAGCCTCAAGTATCAAAGTGGCCGAAGCGGCCAAGGTGATTGAAAACACCCAGCGAGATTTGAATATCGCATTGATGAACGAGCTGTCGTTGATCTTTCATCGACTGGGTATCGATACCAAGTCGGTTCTTGAGGCTGCGGGGACAAAGTGGAATTTTCTTAGGTTTTCGCCAGGCCTTGTTGGTGGGCATTGTATCGGTGTGGATCCATATTATTTGACCTCAAAGGCCGAATCGGTGGGATACCATCCCGAAGTCATTCTTGCCGGCCGTCGTATCAATAACGGGATGGGAAAGTTCGTCGCTGAGCAAACGATGAAATTGCTCAGCCAGCTATCACGCCCGGCGAATGAATTGCGGGTAGGCGTGCTTGGTTTGACGTTCAAGGAAAATGTGCCGGACCTCCGTAATAGCAAGGTGCCCGATATCATCCGTGAGCTTCATGAATATGGCGTACAGGTGCTGGTCCATGACCCCATTGCCGAGGAAGAAGAGGCGATGGCCGAGTACGGTATTCATTTGGTCGGGTGGGACGCGATGAAAGACCTTGATGGGCTGATCGTTGCCGTCGCACATACGCGGTTTTCTGATTTAGGTCTCCAGGCCTTATTGACGCCGCTCCGGAGCCGGAATCAAGGCGTGCTGATCGATGTTAAGAGTGTCTTTAATCCCGCTCAAATCCCTACCACTCTAAAATATTGGCGATTATAAGAACTGGCCTGACAGATCTGCGATAAGGCAATCCAGTAAGTATCCACAGAATCTTCTGCTTGCATTGCATTGAATGAGGAGGGATAGGTCCTCCGGTCTCGCCTTCTTCAATTTCCGGTCTTTTCCTTTGAGCCCATTTTGATCCGTAGTATAAGAAATTGATGGGATGAGGGCCCTCCCTCGGCCCACTACAATTCATTCCGTATGAGTGAGGTGTTGTGACTCGTCATCGGAACGCGTGTCTATATCCTTGCCGTATATGCATTGTGCTGGGTGTGGGCGCCTTGTGGATCACAGGTTGTTCACTGTTTGTCTCGCCTGATGTGAAGCGTGGAGATCAGCATCTGGCCGCAGAGCGATGGGAAGAGGCGAGTCTTGCCTTTAAGCAGGCACTAAAAGACGATCCGTTCAATGCTTCCCTGCAGGGCAAATATGCGTTAGCTCGCGGACGTGTTGCTGCAGGGCATGCGGAGCGAGGCCGCACGCTCCTCAAAGAAAAGCAGGTTGATCTTGCGCTGGAAGAATTCGAGCGCGCGCTTGCGATCGAACCCTCAAGAGCCGACTATCAGGCAGGATTTCAAGAGGCGATTCGTGTGAAAGAGTCCCGGTCTCAGTTCCGCGAAGCTGAGCGATTGGCACAGCTTGGGCGAACGGAAGAAGCCCTGAGTAGATTGTCTCGATCGGTGGAGCTCGACCCCACATACCAAGAGCCGTTAGAGAGTATCAGCCGTCTTGCTGAGGCACAACAAGCCCGTACGCGGGCCGAGCGTTCGAGGCAGCCCGTCACGCTGAAGTTTAAGAATGCCGGCATCAGAGAAGTCTTGGAAGGTGTGGCGAAGGCTGGTGGGTTCACCCTGGTGTTCGATAAGGACGTCCGGAACGACCCGATATCAATCTCCGTTCAGGAGACACCGTTCGAAGATGCCCTGCAACTGATTCTCAATAGTAATGGCTTATTTTCCAGGCAGGTCTCGCCGACCGTGTTGGTGGTCAGCCCTGATACCAAGCAGAAGCAGGAACAGTATCAGGATCTGATGATCAGAACATTCTATCTGTCGACGGCCAAAGCGAAGGATATGGTGCTCTTGCTCAAGAGTATGCTGGATTCAAAACGGATGCACGCGAACGAACAGCTGAATACCATCGTCATCCGTGATCAACCAGAGAAATTGGAACTTGCCGAAAAGATTATTTTAGCCAACGACCGATCCGAACCGGAGGTGCTCTTTGATCTGGAGGTGCTGGAAGTCAACCGGACAAAAGAGCAGAAGTATGGACTCAACTATCCCAAACAAGCCGGCGCTGGGTTAGTGGCGACTGGGTTCGGAGGACCATTGGTGGCCGAGGCTGTGCACATGACGTATCGGCAACTGACCGACCTCGGACCGAGCAACTATCTTTTTAAGCTACCGACCACGGTGTTGCTGGACTTCTTTAAGCAACAATCTGACGCCAAGACGCTCGCGTCACCGAAGGTCCGCGTTATGAACAACAAGAAGGCGGAGATCAATATCGGGGATAAGCAACCGATTTTGCTTTCGACCACCAATGTGTTGCCAGGACAAGCTACAACCGGAGCCGTTCCGACGACGTCGACGGTTACATCGATAGAGTTTCGAGATACGGGCGTCAAGCTGACGGTTGAGCCTTCGATCCGACTCGGGAATGAATTGTCGCTCAAGATGAAAGTCGAAGTGGTGCGAGTTGGAGAGAAGGAGATCCTCCAAGATGCGCCCCGCATTCAGCAATTCAAATTTGGTAACCGCTCGGCAGAAACGACGCTGAGCATGCGTGATGGGGAGACGATTGTTCTCGGCGGGCTTCTGCAAGAAGAAGACAAACGAACAAGAGTCACCATGCCATGGATCGGAGATTTGCCGCTCATCGGAAAGCTGCTGAGCTCATTTGAGACCAAACGTGTCACGACCGAAGTGATCTTGACTATTACTCCGCATATTGCTCAACCGGCGCTTCCCTCAGGGGGCAGCAATCACGCGTTTTGGTCTGGCACCGAATTCAATTATGCGACTCACCCCATCTTTCCTGGTTCCTCTAGACGACTTTCGACGCTGGTGGGAAGTGACAGTGGAGCAGGATTCTCTCGCGATGGGATTGTGGATAGGGGGAATGGACAGCCGAGTACGGGGCGCGCACTCGCTCAGTTGGCGACGCCTGGCCCTCAGCTCGTTATCAAGCCGGAAGACTCCATTGTCCAATTGGGTAAGGAAGTCACGCTCTCCATCCTAGATGGGCAAGTCCGCCCATCAGACGAAAGCTCGTTTAGGCTGGAATACGACCAGAATGTGTTGCAATTCACGCGATTGAACGATGCAGAGTTGGTAAGGAACGGCGAAGCTGTCGAGGACGGCAGTGAAAGTGAAGTAGGCGCCATCATGTTCCGCCTGGCTCGTCCAGCTGGACGAGTCCCGCGAACCGTGGGGGTCACCTTCTATGCAAAGGCGCCAGGAGTCTCTCCAGTTCGTGTGGAGCTGTTGGATTCCAGTACCCCAGCGCAGTCGTCACATGGAGTTGTGGGGGCAGGTGTGGTGCGAGTCCGGTGAGAGACGCTGGTCTCACATTGGTTGAGATCCTCATTACGATGACGATCATGGCGATTCTGGCGTCGGTTGCGATGCCACTGAGCAAGGTCTCGACGAAACGAATGCAGGAGATTGAATTGCGTCAACAGCTTCGAACAATTCGAAGCGCCATTGATTTGTTTAAGTTGGAATGGAACCGTGATGGGGATGTGTTGCTGGGACCTGCCTGTGTGAAAAATAGATTGGTGTGTAAGGAAGTTTCAGGTCAGTACGGTTATCCCAAGTCTCTTGAGACGTTGTTGGGAGTCAAACTGACGGGAGAAGAGGCCACTGTTCGGGGTACGACGATGAGACGGTACTTACGGAACCTGCCGATTGATCCATTGACCGGGAAGGCCGACTGGTTGTTGCGGTGTTACAAAGACCAGCCGAAGCCGATGAGCTGGTGTGGTGAAGATGTCTACGATGTCCTGACGCAAAGCGAGGCGGTCGCAATTGATGGCACCAAATATCAGGATTGGTAGAGCAACCGGATGGCATGCAAACGGTTTTACGCTTGTCGAACTCATGATTGTCGTATCCATCATCGGCATTCTCGCGACCATCGCGGCGCCGTCTTACCAATCTTCATTGATCAAGGCGAGAGAAACCGTATTGCGGCAGGATCTGTTCACACTGCGTGAAGTGTTGGACCATCATCGGGCTGACCAGGGGAAGTATCCACCATCGTTGGATGGGTTGGTGGCGACGGGATACCTTCGAGCCCTTCCCATAGATCCATTTACGAACTCCTCGAGTTCCTGGCAGGCGATGAGCGATCCGACCGAGGGGGGTATCGTTGATGTGTACTCAGGATCAGATCGTATTGGGACCAACGGGATTCCCTATAACAAGTGGTAGTCCACAGATGAACTTCGATAGGGGGACATTCCAATGGAGCAACGCATGGAGGAGCCTTGGCATTGGGCTCATTCTGCTCAATGGCGTAGCCTGTAGTGCGTTTGTACCTCGTGGTGATCTGAAGGTGTCGGATCTTCAGCTCACGGTCGATGTGCTCAATGCATCGCTCGAAGATGCGCAGCATGGAATGGCAGACTTGCGTGCAGAGGTCGAGGTACAGACTCGGGAGTTGGCCGAGACTCAGGTGATTCGGGCGCAGCTCGAAGGGCGAGTCCGAGAAGCGGAGCACCGATTGAGCGAGGCTCGCCAGGTGATTGGTTTGCAACGGGAGGAGTTAGCTCAGTCACGGGCTGAGCGAGACCGAATGACACGGACAGGAGTTGTCCTCCAGAGTCAGCTCAAGCAGCTGCGGAAACAACTGTCAAGGATCGAGCGACAGACATCTGGCGGTGTTTCTCCAACGATCATGGATCTTCCTGCAGGGCAACCGGTGAGTTTAGTGCCGGTAGGTTTGAAAGAGGCAGTATTGTTCGACGATGCTCCAGAGGGTCGTCGAGCCCTTCCGCAATCGGACGAGGCAATGTCTGATGCAACTTCAGTCGACCGAGGGGGAATTCTCGCACATCGGTTAGTCCCGGCGACGCACACACGAATCATGATCAAGCATGGAGACACGCTCTGGAGCCTTGCCCAACGGCATCGTACTTCTGTGCATCAGCTCATGGCCCTTAACGCGCTTGCCACTGATTATATTCAAGCGGGTCAGAGTCTCTGGTTGCCGGAGTCGGTCGCCGATGAATCCGAATACGAGCGAAGGTAGTCATCTGGGGGAAGGATTCGCCCATTGGCGTTAGAGGGTCGGAGCTATGGCAGTCTTTGCATACCGAGTGGCACGATCTGACGGATCCATGATCCAAGGCTACCTGGAAGGGGAGGGAGAAGCGGCCGTTCGTGCCAAATTGGAATCACAAGGGCTCCTGGTTTTCACGCTCCACCGCCGTGGGGCAACCTCCACGCAAGCCGGACGATCGTGGTCATTCCGTGGGCTTCCTCTCGGGCAATTCATGATCTTTAATCAAGAGCTGTTGGCGCTCATCAAGTCCGGGTTGCCGATCTTGCGAGTTTGGGAGTTGTTGATCGATCGCGCAGGGCATCCAGGGTTTAGGCAGGTGCTACGCGATGTGAAGGAAGACATCCGAAGTGGGGCATCTGCATCCGACGCCTTGGCCAAACACGCCTCATATTTCACGAACCTGTATGTGTCGACCATCAAGGCTGGGGAGCAGTCGGGCAATCTTGCGGAGGTGCTGCAGCGGTACGTTGCCTATCTGAAGCAAATGATCGAGCTTCGTCAAAAAATGACGAAGGCGATTTCTTATCCGATCTTTCTCATCGTGATCGGCGTGGCCGTGATCGGTTTCTTGGTGGCCTATGTCATGCCGACGTTCGTTTCCGTATACGGAGAAACAGGGAAGACTTTGCCATGGGCGACACAACTCTTGTTGCAGTTGGTTGCACAGGCAGAGGTGTGGGGCGTAGCCACGATAATTGGCTTGGGTGGGTCGATGCTTGGAATTCGCACCTATTATGCCACGTCTGCAGGGCAGCTGATGATCGATCAGTTCATCCTGAAGTTGCCACTGGTGGGATCAATAGCAGTCAAACATCACACCGTGCAGTTCACGCGGACATTGGGAACCATTCTTGCCGGAGGAACCCCCCTGGTGGAGGCCTTACAAGGTGCACGGGCAGCGGTCTCAAATCGTTTCATATCCTCTATTTTGGCTGGGGCGGTTGAAGAAATTCGACAGGGGGCAACATTAGCCGATGCGTTGGAGCGTTGTCAGGTGTTTCCCAAGCTTGTGATTGAAATGTTGTCGGTCGGTGAGGAGACGGGGTCACTGGAAGCCATGCTCAGGGATGTGGCGGAGTTTTACGAAGCTGATCTGGATACCAGACTGGGCCAGCTTACGATATGGATGGAACCGGCTTTGTTGCTTGTGATGGGCGTTGTGGTAGGAGGGATTGTGATCGTGATGTACCTTCCGGTGTTTCAAATGGCGGGAGCCGTGGGCGGATAGAGTGAGGGACCGTCAAGGACGGAGTGGGAACCTATGATGTTTCGGGAGCTTGCGCATGTCACGTAGTCTTGCTCGGCCCTCTCTGACGGAGGTGTTGGTCAGTCAGGGCATGCTTCCCAGGCACAAGGTGGAAGAGACGCTCTCCCGTGTCAAGGGAGTCCCGGCTGCCTTAGGGAAGGCATTGATCGATGACGGACTCCTGTCAGAGGACCAGCTCGCCCATGCGCTGGCCAGTCAATATGGGCTGGTGTATGAGCCGCTGACGAACTTTCGGGTCGATCCTCAGTACTATGAGTCCATCTCGATCAAATGGATGCAGCGTGTTCCTTTTGTGCCTCTGCATGAGCAGGCCGGGGTAGTGACGATTGCTGTGGCGGAACCCCACAACCTGCTTGGATTGGACGAATTGGAACTGTTGATTGGAAAACCGTTGGAGATTGTGATCAGCTCCAAAAGTGCCATCATGGCGGCACTGGAACGCAGTGAAGGATCAAGTCAAATCCTTCGCGAGTTCGAAGCGGAATATCGATCGGTCTTGGTCAAGGAAGATGAGCGAGGGGAAGAGGTACTCGCCCTTGATCATGTGGGGGAAGACCAAAGTCCGACGGTCAAACTGCTGGACTCAATCCTCCTCAACGCCATGCAGCGCCGAGCGAGCGACATTCACATCGAGGCGGCGAATCGTGTGACCAACGTCAAATTGCGCGTCGATGGGATTCTTGTTCCGGCCATGGAGCCGTTGGATATTCGCTTGCATGCCTCACTGGTCTCTCGCCTCAAAGTCATGTCGGAACTCGACATCGCGGAGCGTCGTATTCCTCAAGACGGAAGCTTCCGTATGAGGCTGGATCGAAAAACGGTGGATTTTCGCGTGTCCATCTTGCCGAGCGTCTTCGGAGAGTCCGTGGTGATCAGAATATTGGATCGGGATTCCATTGCGACCGGTGTCTCCGACTTGAAACTTGACCGGCTTGGTTTCAATCCGGACGATCTGAAGCGATTTCGCAAATCGGTCACACGCCCCCATGGCATGGTGCTGGTGACCGGGCCGACTGGGAGCGGAAAGACGACGACGCTGTATGCCGCTATTTCTGAAATGAATACGGTGGAAGACAAGCTGATCACGATCGAAGATCCGGTCGAATACCAGCTGTCGGGCGTGGTGCAGATTCCGGTGAATGAAAAGAAGGGGCTGACGTTTGCCCGAGGTCTTCGGTCCATTCTCCGTCATGACCCGGATAAGATTATGGTCGGCGAGATTCGGGACGCCGAGACCGCGCAGATCGCCATTCAGTCTGCCCTGACAGGGCACCTGGTCCTGACGACGGTGCATGCCAATAATGTCTTTGATGTCATCGGGCGGTTCGCGTCGATGGGGATCGATGCCTATAATTTTCTGGCCGCGCTCAATTGCGTGCTGGCTCAACGACTGGTTCGAATCCTGTGCCCGTCATGCCGGGCTCCTGCGAAAGCACAACAGAGCCTGATTGAAGAGTCAGGGCTGGATTATACACAGTATAAGGACACGCTGTTTTACGAAGGAGCCGGCTGTCCGCAATGCCATGGGACTGGATACCGAGGGCGCAAGTGCATCACGGAGTTTCTGGATTTGACAGATGAGATCAAGGAAATGATTCATGCGGAACGGCCACTCTCGGAGATTCGATATCGAGCGGTCACCGATGGAATGATTACGCTTCGGCAGTCGGCTCTCAAAAAAGTGTTGAATGGCGAGACCTCGCTTCGAGAGATCAATCGTGTCACGTTCAGCGAGGAAGGTTAGCGAGATGTGGAATTGGATCAGATACCGACCTCAAGGCTGCTTGAAATTCGGTGCCGACTCGCTCGGATGGGCCGAGCGTGAGAGAAATTGGTGCGGACGCCTTTGCCAGAGATACGTACTGTCCCCTCTCCCAGCAGGAGCGGTGAAGCCTTCACCGCTGACGGACAATGTGCCGCAACCGTCGACATTGGCTCCACAGGTTCGCGCCTTAACGGAACCCGAAGCGAAGCATCGTATCGGGCGAGGAGCCTTGTTGTCCGAGGTTCCTCGGCGCATTGCGGTCTTACTTCCTGACACGACGGTGCGTACGACAGTGCTGTCCCTTGATCAGGTTCCGAGCCGACGTGAAGAGCGCGAGGCATTGATTCGGTGGCGGTTGGGACAAGAACAGATCTTCCCGCTGAATAACGCGAGGGTCGTGTCGCAGGTATTCGGCAATCATGGGGAAGGGGTCGAGCGGCGGTATACAGTCCTGGCGGTGGCCATTCAAGAATCTGTCCTCCGGCAATATGAGTCACTCTGTGAATCTGTTGGTTTAATTCCCTCGGAGGTGGGGATCACCAGCTTGCGGCTGGTGGATCTTTGGAAGAGGGTGTCACCGGGAGCAGGCTGGTTAGGTCGTGATCTGTTGTGGATCACGTTATCCGATCGATCGTTGACAATCATGGTCTTTCAACAAGGGCAGGTCGTCTTCTACCGCTGCAAACTGCTGGGGGAGAACGCGGTAGAGGGACTGGCCACGGCCGGTTTGCTGAACAGGGTGCTTGACGAATGCCGTACTTCTCTCGATGTCTGTCAACAACAGCACCCGTCTCTCGATATTCATGACGCGGTATTCTGCGGTGATGGAGAGATCACCTCGTTACAAGCAGAGCTTCAGGAGCAACTTCAGCTTGCTGTCCAACAATTCGGGTGGAACTCGATCAAGACGCTGGGGTGGGAGACGAGAGGGAGTCAGCAAGGCATGGCCTCACTGGCGGCAATAGCGGGGGTCTCCTAGCATGGCCGTGAGCAGGTTGTGGAACAGAAGGCTTATTGAATCCCTTGCGCAGGTGCGATCACTGAGCCGTGCCGGTCGGCAGTTCGAGATCAACGTAGCCAGTCGGTATCGGGTAGGTATGGCATCCTATCGGACCTGGTTGGTCGGCGGTTGTATTGCGCTGCTCTTGAGCATTGCCTGGAACATTTGGCAAGGGGTCTTGGTCTATGAGGAGGGGCAGACCATTGAAGCTGAACTGGAACGAGTTCGCCAACTGGATCATACGGTGATGGCCGAGGCCAGGAAGGAGGGGATTGACCTGTCCGACGGCGCGTTGAAGCGATTGTCCTCCGAGGTCGATTTGGCGAATCAGCTGCTCATGAAAAGGACCTTTTCCTGGACCACGTTTTTGTCGGAATTAGAGCAGGTGATCCCTCCTCGCCTTGCGCTCACAAGCGTTCGTCTGGATCAGTCTGCCAAGACGGTTCAGCTCACCGGGACTGCGGTGAGTCTGGAGGATATTACAGCCTTTACCGTTGGCCTGCAAAATCATGCGACCTTCAAGGATCCAGTGTTGGCTCAGCATCGAGTGGGGTCAAGCGGGCTGGTAGAATTTGATGTGACGGTGCAATACCGGCAAACCGGAGTCTGAAGCATGCGAGAGCGTCTCATCGCTGTGTGGCAGCATCCCTATGCTCCGTTAGTACCGTGGGGCGGTATGGCGCTGGGCCTGTTTCTGGTGCTGATCGTCGTGCAACAAGCGTGGTTGGCGGATCTCCAAATCAAGCGGCAAGAGTTGGAAGCAGAACGAGTCACGGCGCGGCAGTCGCTGCTGCAGCACCGAGAAGCAAGGAGGGCCACGAAAGACTTGACTCACGTCTGGGCATTGCTTCCTGGTGAGCGAGACTTTGGTTCATTGGCGTTGGGGATTTCGGATGAGGCCAAGCGTGAAGGGGTGGTGTTACCGGCGTTGTCCTACAAGACCGAACCGACCACTGTTGCTCGAACGACCAAAGGGTTGTTACAGGGAGCGATGACCGGACGATACGAGGATCTCCGACGATTCATTCATGATCTGGAGACCGCAGATGAGTTGTTGCTCATTGAAGATCTGGAGTTACGTAGGACCGGAAGCACACAGGACGACGCTTTGACCTTTACGATCAAAATAGCCACCTATCTGAGAGCGGATCACGAAAAACAAGCTGTACCAGGGGCGATCAACTAGCCATGAATGGGAAGCAGAAAGCGATGGTGGCCGGTTCGTTGATACTGGTATGGGCAGGATTGGTGGTTTCGCAGTGGAACCTGCTCGAAGAGCCGGCGCGTGTTCCGCTGACGAATATCACAGGCCCTGCGACAGAAGATCATCATATGGAAGGAAGAGGGGGAGGGCTGCACGTCAATCTGAGTGTGCTGAAGGCCATAGCGCTGCAACGTGACGCCACCGACATGGTGCCTCGAAATATTTTCACCATGGCAGTCGTCGAGGAGACACCTCCGGTGAGCCCTAATGGAGCCATAGCTAATTCGGAACAGGCGCCGTCACCGGACATCCTCACGGAACAGGGGGGCGTTGTCGCGTCGCGGCAGTTCAGGTATCTGGGGTTCCTGCGCATAGGCGATGGGCCACAGAGTAGTAAATCGGTGGCGGTGCTTCACAAGGATGACGATGTTCTGGTACTCAAGACAGGTGATCGCATTGACGATCACCTCGTGCTCAAAAGGATCACCCCTGAGAGTGTGATGGTGCAGGATTCTGGTACGCAGAGAGAACAAACGGTCGTGTTGTCGGAAGGGGAAGAGGCGGAGGTTCAGGAGTGAGACAAAGATGCGGCGTCTTGCATCATGGTTGAGGGGGAGTGAGACCGGGTTTTCCTACCTGATGGTCATGATGGCTGTGACCCTTATGGGGCTTCTCATGACTGTTGCCGCGAAGCAGTGGAAGACGATGGTTCAGCGGGAACTCGAGATGGATTTACTGGTCAAGGGCATGGAGATTCAAGCTGCATTGGCCCTGTACTCAGCGACGGCGAAGGCAGGAAGGGGCATGCCAGGGGAGATCTATCCACACACGTTGGCTGAGCTGACACGGCCTCCTAAGCCGTTTCTCAGGAAAGTGTATCTCGATCCGGTAGGACACGGCGAATGGGAACTGGTTCGAGCCCCGACGGGCGGAATCATGGGAGTTCGGAGCAAGAGCAAGCTCAAACCCATCAAACAGAGCAACTTTCCATTGGCGGTTCGTCATTTCCAGGGCAAACCCACCCACTATGATTGGGTTTTTCAACATCCCAGTCCATCTCAGGGAGGGGGATTGGCAGCGACCACACCTCCGGGATCGGGTCCGGTACCCACAGTGAACTAGGTTCTCGATGTAGGACAATCAGAATATTCACGCACTGGAGAGTTTAGATATCTCCAGATCAACGAATATGGCCTTTCAGCTGCGTTGAAATTAACGAGTGACCATGCTGGTGTCAGGACTCAGTGTTTGCTACATTGGCGCAGGCCTAGGTACAATCATCAGCTGTCGAGCGGGGAAGCGTGGAGAGGTGCTCGTGCGTTTAGGAGAGTAGTCACACCGTAGGAGGATTCTGAGACATGCGTATCTTGATCACAGGCGGGGCAGGATTTTTGGGAAGCCATTTGGCCGAGTCTCTTGTTGGCCAGGGGCATCATGTCATCAGCATGGATAACCTGAGTACCGGAAAAGTAGAGAACATCGCGCATTTGATGGGAAATGAGTTATTTTCATTCGTGAAGTACAACGTCTGTGATTATGTTCATGTTGAGGGACATCTTGATGCGGTGATGCACTTTGCCTCTCCCGCGAGTCCTCAAGATTATCTTGATATGCCGATTGCGACGATGAAGGTCGGCGGGCTGGGAACTCATAAGGCATTGGGGTTGGCGAAGGCAAAAGGCGCGCGGTTTCTCCTAGCCAGCACCTCGGAAGTCTATGGGGATCCTCTGGTCAATCCGCAACCGGAGGGCTACTGGGGAAACGTCAATCCTATTAGCCCGCGCGGGGTCTATGATGAAGCCAAGCGTTTCGCCGAGGCCATGACCATGGCCTATCATCGCTATCATGGCCTCGATACAAGGATCGTCCGTATTTTTAATACATTCGGTCCCAGGATGAGACCGAATGATGGCCGCGTGGTTTCAAATTTCATTGTGCAAGCTATCCAGGGGAAGCCGCTCACCGTGTATGGCGATGGCAAGCAGACCAGAAGTTTCTGTTATGTCGATGACCTCGTGCGTGGCATCATTGCTCTGCTCTTTGTAGATTCCGACAAAACGGTTGAGCAGCGAACCGACCGGAAATCGTTTTTTACCAAGCAGGAGTCCGAACAAGCCAGCAGTGTTCACGATCCCGTCAATATCGGGAACCCGAGGGAACTGAC
>JAOUGT010000189.1 GCA_029865485.1 Nitrospira sp. | reverse complement strand
GCGATGAGACACAGGATCGCTGGTTAGTCCTGATCGCGCAACGGCAGGTGGGCAATCGGCCCGGACGCCTTGAGCCCAGGGCCATCAAGCGACGCCCAAAACCCTATCCGCTCCTCATCAAACCCCGTGCGATTGCCAGAGAGGAAATCCGGAAATATGGCCACCCCAAGAAGCTTAAGTAAGTGCCATTCGGGTCGGGACCCTTTTTAACCAACCGCCATATTCTAATATCCATAGATTCCCAATGACCTACTATACCGCAACTACGTTCATCTCTAGAAATGAGTATATAAAGACTCCCGACCCCTATAATACCGCGATCCTATTATGAAGGACTGCCAAAACATTGACGAAGCGGACTCGCGAGAGCGTCAATATTCTGAATATGCTCTATCGCGGGTAGATACGTATCTTTTAAATCATTGTCAAATTTTGGCACATCACATTGGTGCACTTCTTGCTTGGCTAGTATCACTAGCGGTAAACCTAGTCACCCTAGGAGGGATCGATGGACTGTCCGAAGTGCAAAGGAACGATGCTGCTGGAGCGGCTCTCGGATTTCTTTCTCGTATTCTATGCCTGGAAATGCCTCAATTGTGGTGCCATTATCGACCGCACCATTTCCAAAAATCGGAGAAAGAGTCTGGCTACCCAAGAAGCCGAGACCGTTGCCGCGGGTTAAAGGGATCGTACCCGTTTCATTGCCCTATTATGGGGTCGGGACTCTTTTTCTTGACAACCTCATGGCAGGTTAGTTACAAGATATCTATGCCGCGTCGTCCTCGTCTTGCTGCCGGGAATCTTGCCTATCACGTCCTGAACCGTCGAGTCGGCCGACTCCCCTTGTTTGAGACCCCGGCAGACTATATCGCCTTTGAAGCCGTTCTAGCCGAAGCCCACGCCGCATTCCGAATCCGTATCGCCGCCTATTGCCTCATGCCCACTCACTGGCATCTCCTCCTCTGGCCTCGCCAGGATGGAGAGCTCTCGGAAAACCTCCGATGGATCACCGTGACCCATACGCAACGTTGGCATGTCCAGCATGAGACAGCCGGCACAGGCCCGGTCTATCAAGGCCGCTTCAAGTCCTTCCCCGTTCAGACGGATGAGCACTTTTTGACCGTTGCACGTTATGTGGAACGCAATGCGCTGCGGGCCAAGCTGGTCAGACAGGCGGAAAACTGGCGATGGGGTAGCCTATGGCGACGCACTCAAGGGGACGCAAAACTCACAGGCTGGCTGAGCGACTGGCCAGTCCCTCCCCCACGCAATTGGATTGCGCGGGTGAATCGTCATGAAACAGGCGAGGAGCTGGAAAACCTTCGCGTGAGTGTGCAGCGAGGACGGCCTTTCGGCGACGATGCCTGGGTAAGCCGGATGGCGAAGCGATTCGGCATGGAGTCAACACTCCGGCCACGCGGCAGACCCAAAGGATCTTAGCCGACGAGGCGCATTCCCTCACCGTGAATGGTGCAACGACCGTGTGTTGTCGGTTGGCGAGATCTGCTGGATTCAGCGATTCAGTTGCAGATGTACGATGGTCCCGTTCTCGCCGCTCACCCACCCCTGCGATTGATCAGGAAGACTGAGTCCAAAAAGAGAGACCGGAGCAATCGATGTTCCCTCGCTCCAAGTAAGACCGGCATCAGTCGTCCGATACAACGCTCCTCGCTCGCCGACAATCCAGCCTTCTTGTCGGCTCGTGAACCGGATCTTCAACAAATCAGTGAGCCTCGTACAAGTACGCCCGCAGGGCAGCGTCTGATCCACCCAGTTGGCGCCACCATCGGTTGTCTGAAACAATGCCCCGGCATTGCCGACCGCCCAGCCCGTCATCGCATCGGTAAAAAAGACGTCGAATAAGGTCGCCGCGCTCTGCGTGGTGTGTGGGGTCCATGTTGCACCGCCGTCGGAAGTCGATAGGATTGTTCCCAGTGCACCCGCGATGGTCCCCTGTTGCTCATTGAGAAATTGTACGGCATAGAGGGCCGCCGAGGTCCCGCTGGCCTGCTCTCTCCAATGCCGCCCCCCATCCGTGGTGGAAAAAATGGTACCGCCTCCACCAACCACCCATCCGACAGTTGGAGACGAAAAAGAGACTGCGTACAACGGCTGCTGGCTATCTAATGGCTGCCGAGACCAGGACTCCCCCCCATTTGTCGTACGGCTGAGCCATCCTCCGGCACCGGTCACCCATCCATTCAGCGAGTCTATAAAGTACACGGATGTGAGCAAGGTCGTCGTTCCACTCACCACCCGCTTCCACTTCTTCCCGCCATCGATGGTTTTGAGAATCGTTCCACCTGAACCCACCGCCCAACCATGCTGAGGCGTAGGAAACTGAATGCTCAGCAACGTAGCTTTGGTGGAACTCGCTTGGGTGGTGAGGGAAAGGGCACTCTCGCTGCTCCCCGCCAATTGCGGAAGCCCCAGCGCTCCGATCAACAGTAACAAAGAGAGAGTACGTGATCGCGTACGGCCAACGTGGAGTGACCCAGGCATTATTGATTGGTGCTCGCGTCGGGTCTGTTATTTGTCCAGTAGCCGTCGTCAGGAAGTCCCTTCGCCTCGATGGTGAACTGGCCGGCTTCCACCGTCAGCCATTTCTTCGGCGAACAGCAGGTACCATCGGGCAGGAGATCCCAGGATCCTCGACGAACCACCAGAGGCCCTGTGGCAAGATCATCGAAAAAGTCACCTTTCTTTCCTATACCGTACAGGTTGCGGTGTGGGACTTTGACCACGATCTCCTGATCCGACCATGACTGCACCAGAGCCGCCGCACCATTGAAAAGCACTTCTGTGCGGGAGACATTCGACACAACCGTTGCACTGGCCTCTGGCTCATTGATCTCAATGTCTGTTCGCCGTTTGTACGCCTTCTGATTTAATCCAAGATCAGCATGTTCTGCGGTCTTCAAGAATGTCCCAAATCCGCTTCCTTTGATGGTCACCGTGGCATCCAACCCGGCGGACTTGGGGTCATAGGTTTCAACCATGGGCGTCACCACTGTGAAGTCCCCAGCCTCAATCGCCATCGTCCCCCGTTCAGCACAGCAGAGTCCCCCGAGATTCGGCTTCGTGGCGCTCCGATAGATCACCACCTTCCCGCTTTTCGCGCTGAAAGGAACCCACACATCGATCCGATCATCGTTCCAGCGGTAGATGACGGCCGGCACCCCGCCGATCTCAACTCGATTCTGCCCTGTATTGAAATCCATGAAGTTGTATGGCGTGGAACCACTCTCGGAGTAAAACCCGAAGTGTTCGCCGTTAATCCGCAGCAAGGTCCCAATCGGAGCGCTGGAAGGGCTCAGCGTTGTGATATGAGGAACATGAACCGTAAACTGTGTCAGCACCCGTTCTTGTCCCTGCAGTCTCAGCATCAGTGGACCGGACTCAGCCTCAAGCGGGACATGGACCACGATCACGTCGTCTTTCCATTGAGCAATCGTCGCAGGTTTTCCCGCGATAAACACCCCGTCATCCAACCGTTCTTTCGTCTGACCAAATCCTTGACCAAAGAGGACCACCTTCGTTCCGACAGGCCCACTGACCGGATCTACCCGAATCGAGGGCATTAGCTTGAGTAGAACAGCATTGCTCCTGACATACTCAACCGGCGCACAGCAGGATCCGTCCGGAAGCGGGTCCGAAGAGGCCAACCGCACCACCACATCACCGCTTGCCGCATTGGCAGGAATCTCCAACTCGATGCTATCATCCTTCCAGCGCCTCGGGCGCACAACCACCCCACCAACGATCACATCGTTCACCCCAAACATCGTATTGGGATCGCGCGCCCCAGCGGACAGACCAAAATGCTGCCCGGTGATCTGCAGGATGGAGCCACGCTCAGCTTCCGTCGGTGTGATGGCTTCGATCTGGGGTGTGACAATCGTTAACAGCCCGGCAAGCACCTTCTTCTTCCCGAGTAGAATCTCGACAAACCCGCTCGTCGCCTTGAACGGAACTTTGACCTCAATGAGTTCGTCTTCCCATCGCTGCACCAGAGCCGACAACCCACTGACAGTCACCTTGTTGAAAGAGGTCGACTTGAAGGGACCAAATCCCTTCCCGCTCAGTGTGACCGTCGCGCCGGGAGTCGCCATGTTCGTCAAGGGCTCAACGGTAACCTTGCTCTCGATGGGCTTATTCTTTTTTGCTGCAGCGGCACCCTCGTGAGACAGCAGCAACAGGGAGACAACGCATAGAGTGACCGGAACGAGTCGTTGCATGGGTGACCTTTCAGAAATGAGGCTGGAAGGGTGGAGCCATGACCTGTACCATAACCGACTTTAACAAGTGGTTTTTTAAAGAGTCAAGGCAAGCTAGAGAAGAACCTGAACGATCAATTCAATTTCGACTGGTGCTTGTCGTGGCAGTTCTGCAGCACCGACGGCGACACGCGCGTGGCGGCCGGCATCACCAAAGACGGACACGAGCAGATCCGACGCACCGTTGAGCACTTGCGGTTGATCCGTAAACCCGGGTGCCGAGGCAATATGGCCGACCATTTTGACGATGCGTTTAATGTGATCTAATGACCCAACCTCGTGCTTGACGATACTCAAGCCATTCAAGACGGCCACTCGTGAGGCCTCTTTCCCCTGCTCAGTTGTCAATTCAAGGCCCAGCTTGCCCGTCATGATGAGCTGGCCATCGCGTGAGGGCAGCACCCCGGAGAGAAACAGGAGATCGCCGACTCGAACAACCGGGACATAGTTGGCAACCGGTTTGGGAGGATCCGGGAGCGTCAATCCAAGCTCACTCAGTTTCGCCTCAAACGACACGCCGTCCTCTCCCGCTTCTCAGCTTACGTTTCACGCTTTAGCTTTCACTGTATACTATCCCGACTTGAGCGCATTCAGAAAACTCTCGCCATGCAGCACCCGATCCGCACCCAATGCCTCGGCAATCGTCTGCCCCACGTCTGCAGCCGTCGCCCTCGTCCCCAAATCAACCCCTTGAGCCAATTTTGGACCGGTAACAAAAAGCGGCACATATTCCCTTGTCGAGGTTTTACCGGGTAATGAGCCGTCTCTTCCATGATCACCGGTGACCATGACCATATCGCCGAGGCGCAATTTTTCAAACAACTCCGGCAACCGACGATCAAACGCTTGCAGAGCCGTGGCCGTTTGTGTCGGCTCCTCTGACCAGAGGTCCACACTTGCACAGAGGAGCCCGCGCGGTACCTTGTTCACCATGCCGATCACTTCCTCCAAGCCCGCAATCCCCGATGCAATTGGAAAGGCTTTCGTAAATCCGCGGCCGCTGAAGAGATCATACACTTTTCCCACCCCCATGGCGATCTGACCGGATCGACTCAGGACATCGAACATGGTCACACCAGGTGGCTCATGCACACAATCCTTTCGTCCAGCGGACGGACGAAGTTGATCATGCCCCCCACTCACCGGCTGCGCGACAACCCGAAGGAGAACCCCAGCCTCCTTGGCTGTTTTTCGAACTTCACGGCAGCGATGATGGAATTCCGACGCGGCCATAATCGATTCATGCATGGCAAGGAAACAGGTATTGCCTCCATCGGCCCAGAGGATCGGCGCTCCCGTGGCCATATGCTCCACCCCATACCGACGGAGCATCCCGCTCATCAATGCCACCTCCCGACCGATTGATTTTCGGCCGAACACTTGCTCGATCATATCCACGATCGACGTGGGGACACCCGAACGACAGACAGCGACCCTCTCCTGCTCAACCACCCCGCTCATCTCCCAATACCCCACCACAGAATCTTTCCCTGCCGATGCGGAGGCCAGCCGCCCAAAGCACCCGCTCGGTTGCCCCATAGTTCGCACACCTTTGATCGGCGCGACATGTCCCAACCCAAGCATTTCCAAATTCGGTAGACTGAGGCCCCCAACGGAATCGGCAAGATGGACAAGGGTATTCGCCTCAACATCGCCATAGTCTGCCGCATCGGGCAAGGCCCCGATCCCACACCCATCAATAACAAGGAGAATCACTCGCTTGATCATCGATTCACTCTATCAAATCAGCGCACATTGACATAGAGACGTATGGAACCATCGCGAGGATCCAAGAGGACATGGGCGAAAATGATCGCTGCATCAAAGCCGTACGATCCAGATCGGCAAGAGGGACAACAGTATGGCCCTGGCCTGGCTGTAATCAGCCTCACCCGGGAAAGCTCAGATCCTACCCCCATCCACAAGAGGGAGGGGTACTCACCTGATCATCGACTCACGCTTCCAATTAGCCGTGAATAGACGGAGGGACGGATGGAATCATCAAAAAGATAGAGGATGGAGAGTTCCCGCAATTACGCCGCACGATCCATCACGAGATACCGTTGGACCCGCTTGCGTGCGGCCTGGCTCATAATTCGGAACTCACACCCGAACTCTGAACGGGTTACCCACCGGAGTCGTGCCAGGTCGATGACGACCGGATCAGAATCGCCAGGGATGGTAATGAATAGCGAGGCATAGCCTGTCGGCGGCACTGGCACCGTTGTTTCGATCGCACAGCCCTCTTCCGACAGGTTGAAGACGGTTCCTGATCCTGAGATATCCTCAACCACAAACGTGACCGAGCAGTCCACATGATGGCGAGGTGCTTGTCTCTGTTCTCCCATCGAGCTATCCGCCTTGGCCTACCGATAGATGCCATTGATTGAGAATCGC
>JAOUGT010000188.1 GCA_029865485.1 Nitrospira sp. | reverse complement strand
GAACTTGTCCAAGCAGGGAGCTTAATCCTGGGCTGATGCGAGGAAAGGCCCCGGGGCGATCATCATCATGAGCCAGACTGGCCAGAATGCCGGCGAGGAGAGAGGGGTCTGCTCCGGTGAAGGCCTCCGCGCGAATCAGCTCGGTGATGAGCAAGGAGTGATCGATCCGGATCAGTCGTGCCCATTCTCCCTCCGCCGTGAGTTGCGTCGTCAGGGTGAGATAGCCAAATTTCTGCAGGACCTCAACTCGTTCCTGAAACCGATGCCATAAACTGGTGCGCAAGGCCTGGATGGATTTGGTATGCCGCTGCTGTTCCTGCCGGAGGCGTGACGCCGTGAGGAAGTCCTTTTGGCAGGCCGATCGCGATGGACAGGTCGGACAAGGGAAGTCTTCCAACGATTGGACGATGGCGTCGGGCAGGGGTTCGCCGTCGGTGGACATCAGGATGGGGAGCAGGGGCAACCGGAGCGGCAGTTCTTCCAGCTGGTGACTGAGGCGATCAAACGTGTCGGTGGAACACCAGGGATAGGCTGATGTCTCCGGGCAGTCGTACGTGCGGTCGTAGACTTCTTTCACGCTGGTGACCGGACATTCTGTGACGGCACTTTCCGGTCTCAACACGGTGAGCATCGAATTCCTCTGGCCTTTGCTCCGATATTGGCGAAGCACGATTCCTCGCCCCCTATTGAAACCAACGACCCGTCCAGGCGTGAGGAACGGCAGCCGCGCTGCAATCTCCGGTGGGTCCGCGCGATAGGTTGGATGACGCGTATGGCGGTGTCTTCGCGCATGATCGAAGGTGTGCCATTGGGTGATCCAGTCGGTACAGACGCGGGGTCCGAACGGTTCCATCTTGCTATGGAGGGCGTCGAGCTTCTGCTCGAGGACCTCCGCTCGCTGATTCAACTGAAACTGCGCAAAACTCTTGGCCAGAATGCCTTGGATGTGTTCGTGGGGATGAGCCTTCAAGAGATTCAAGACCATCGGATAGCTGATCGTAAATTGGCTGTCGATGGCTTCCGGTTGTCCGGTCAGCCCCTTGGTCAGCACCGACAGATCGATATAGGGCGAAGGGGTGATCACGGCAAATCCGACATGGTCTTTCCCTCGGCGTCCGGCTCGTCCCGCGATCTGCTGGACTTCGCCGGCCGTCAAGTCGGTGAAGTCGCGGGATTTGCGGATACTGGATTGCGTGATCACGACGGTGCGTGCCGGGAAATCGACGCCGGCCGCCAAGGTCGTCGTGGCAAAGACCGCATCGAGGTGCCCCTGGCGCATCAATTCTTCGATGGCGATTTTCCAGGTGGGCAGGTGCCCGGCATGATGGGCGGCGACGCCGATTCGTTGTACGATGGGAATCATCGGGTGCTCGGCAATGCTGGGGTGTTGAGCCATGACCTGCTCAAGTGCCTTTGCGATCCCCTCTTGGCGGACCGTCGGCAGAACGACGTCTGCATGGTCGAAGGCTTCCATGGCCTCATCGCAGGCTCGCCGTGAGGTGAGGAAGACGATTGCGGGAGTGAGATGTTTCTGGCGGAGCGCGGAGATCAGATCAACCGGATGGATCGACGGAGGCATGCAGCTTCATTCCTTTTGAGATGACCACCAGACCTGAATCTGTGACGGTAAATCGCTGTGCGTCGGCTTCTCGGTTATACCCGATCTCTGTGTGAGGGGGGATCGTCACACCCTTGTCGATGATGGCGCGTCGGATGCGACTCTGTGCACCGATCGTCACATTTTCCATCACGACGGAGTCACGGATGTCGGCATGGTCGTGCACGTGGACGTTCGGGGAGAGGACCGAGTTTTGGACCCGTCCACCTGAGATGATGCAGCCGCCGCACACGATCGAGTCGAGCGCCACCCCCATGCGGCCTCCCTGAAAATCCTGGGCAAAGACGAACTTGGCCGGCGGAAACTGCCCCTGATAGGTTCGGATGGGCCACTCCGCGTCGTAGAAATTGAACTGCGGGTCCACGGAGACCAAATCCATATTGGCTTCCCAGTACGCATCAAGTGTTCCGATATCACGCCAGTACTTGACCGCTTTCTTGTTCGCATCTTGAAATTTGAAGGCATAGACCCGTTTGTCGGCAATCATTTTCGGGATGATATTTTTTCCGAAGTCGTGCGCGCTGCCTTCTTTGGCGTCGGCGAGTAGGTATTCGCGGATCACCTTGGTACGGAAAAGGTAGATGCCCATCGAGGCAAAGGCATGGTCCGGATCGTTCGGCATCGGAATGGGCTGCGCTGGTTTTTCATCGAATCGGGTAATCCGGTAGTCTTCGTTTACGGCGATGACCCCGAAGCGGGAGGCTTCTTGAATGGGGATATCGATGGCCCCCACGACCGCATCGGCGCTGGTGGCGATGAGCCAGTGATACATCTCCGCATAGTTCATCTTGTAGATGTGGTCGCCTGCAAGAATCAGCAGGAACTCGGGCTGTTCATCGTCGATCAAAAACATGTTCTGATACACGGCGTCGGCCGTGCCGCGGTACCAATCTTCGCTGATGCGTTGCTGAGGAGGGACCGAGGCGATATATTCGCCGAGGTCGGCGCTGAGAATGTTCCAGCCGGCTCGAATATGGCGATCAAGCGAATGCGACTTATATTGGATGAGGACGGCGACTTTGCGGAGTCCCGAGTTTAAACAATTACTGAGCGTAAAGTCGATGATGCGATATTTCCCGCCGAAGGGAACGGCAGGCTTGGCCCGTTGTGCGGTGAGAGGATGGAGCCGCTCACCTTTCCCACCGGCCAAGACCATGGTGAAAATATTCTTCATCGGTTGGATTCTAGCAGGACCGTCGTGAAATAGAAAGAAAGCGGAATCGTTGACTTCCCGGGTCATGCGGATAATACTAGCCACCAGATCGCCCGATTGAGCCGCCGGGCTCGGTTGGCCATGAACAAAGGAGTGAGCATGAAGCGAGATGTCGTAATCGCGGCTTTGCCACGAGTCGATCCCAGACGTGTCACAAAGCTGGCGGAGAGAACGTCGGACCCACTACAGAACATGGCCTGGCGGCTGGAGAAGTTGGAGGAGCAGATCCAGAAATTGTCCGAACTGGTTCGTGATCATGCGGAAGATATGGATCGGCTGGTTCGGATCGTAGCCGAGAACCAGGATGTGGTGCGCCAGCAATTGCTACGAAAACATCACGAGAAGGTCCGGGTGCGAAAACATCTTCGAGCACTCGGTACATAAAGGTCGCCGCAGATCGTGTGAGTTCCGTCATGGGCCGGTCTGTACCTCACCACCGACAGGCGTCCCGTCGTTTGCATATCCTGGGCACATCAATGAAACTATCCAGTCTGAGGGCTGAACGATTCAGCCGGGCGGAGCCTATTCACCGATGCATCAGGTAAGTCATCTCAAGCACATGCTGTACGGTGTGTGCTGCATCATCGGGATGCTCACCGGTACCCCGGACAGCGACGCATTGCCGACAGAGCCGTCGCCGAGCCTAGGGCAGCGGACGGCCACGGTACGATTGAGTCTTGAAGAGGCGATCGGCCTTTTTCTGCAGCAGAATCTTGATCTCTTGATCGCGAAATATGGAATAGAGTCCAGCAAAGGCGAGCAGCTGACTGCCCGCTTGTTTCCCAATCCCGTGGCCTCGCTGGGAGCCGTGAGCTCTCCGGTTCAGGGGCGCACGCTGGGAAATAGCGGACAACTCACCTCGCAGATTCAACAGCTGTTTGAACTGGCTGGTAAACGAGGCTATCGGATCGAGAGTGCCGAATTTGGACTCCAGTCTGCGGAAGCTGGTTTTGAAGATGCCGTTCGCCAACTGCGGTTCGCCGTCAAGGATGCCTACTACCGTGCGCAACTGGCCCGGAGACGTCTGGTGCTGGCGGAAGAAAACCGGGACCGGTTTTCGCGTATTCTCGACGTCAACACGATTCGATTCAAAAAGGGCTATATCGCTGAAGTCGACTTGATCCGGATCCGACTGCAATTTATTGATTTCCAAACTCAAGTCATTCAAGCGATTCAAGAGTCGGAATCGGCCAGATCCGATCTCCGCCAGCTCCTGAGGCTCTCCCCCGTTACTTCTGTGGAGTTGACGACGGAGTTGGAATATCGACGGGTGGATCCGGACATCATCAAACTGCGCGCACTTGCGTTGGACGCTCGCCCGGATGTTCGTGTGAAACGGTGGATGCTGTCACAACGGGAGGCGGAAGCGAGGTTGGCCAAGGCGTACCGGATTCCCGATGTCACGGTGGGGGCGGGGTATGCCGTCCAGGGCTCTCATGGACCGGACAATTCGAATCAAATGGCGTTGAGTCTTGGTGTACCGCTGCCGTTGTTCAATCGCAATCAGGGGAAAATTATACAGGCAGAAGCCTCGATGCAGGCGGCGGAAGCTGATCTCAATAAGACGCTCAACCAGGTTGAGAATCAAGTAGAGGTTTCGTATCGCAATTTATTGGAAAGCCGCCGGTTGGTCGAGGCCTTTCTGGGCGGGGTACTCGAGGACGCGCGGGCGACCGTGACCATTGCCGAGCGAGCTTACGATCGAGGTGGGGCCACGCTGATCGATCTGCTTGATGCGGCCAGGACCTCGAGGACGATCCAGCAGAATTATATTGAGGCCTTGTTCAATTATCAGCGGCATGTGATTCAGTTGGAAAGTGCCGTCGGGACGGAGCTCACGTCATGATACCGCAAGGTTGTCCCCAGGTAAGGGTTGAGCATTAACAATGAACGACCGTCCATTGACCTCCGGCATCGGTTCTCCCTGGCGTTTCGTGACGAGTCTCACAAGTGTGATCGTTCTCTCGGTCTCTGCCTGCGGTCAGCACGAGCAGCCGTCTCAGTCACAGCCTGCCGCACGTGAGCCGGTCCAGAACGGGACCGCGCGTCCCATGGAATCTGCCTCGCGTGTGGAAACAGCGACCGTCGAGTTCAATTCATCCCGCCAAGGGTTGATGCTGTCGGGCAAGATTGCCTATGGCGAGGACAAGTATTCACGGGTGTCTTCTCCGTTGCAAGGACGAGTCGTCGAGGTGAGGGCTCATCTGGGAGGCAGGGTGGAGGCGGGTGACGTGTTGCTGGTCGTCGATAGTCCGGATATTGCGCAGGCCTACTCGAAATACGTCAGGGAAGACTCCGACTTGCTCTATGCGACGAGGGCCTATGAGTTGGCCAAGGATCTGTATGAGGACAAAGCCCTGGCGTTGAAGGATCTCAAACAGGCCGAAAATGAGCTGGTGAAGGCCCGTGCAGAGTTTCGTCTGGCCAAGGAGCGCTTGCTGTCGTTTCGGATCGCTCCCAAAGAGCTGAACAAACCGCTGGACAAGCAACAGATCACGTCGCGATTCGAGATGAAGAGCCCGCTGAGCGGGATCGTGGTTGAGCGAACTGTGACTCCTGGCCAGTCCGTCACCGGAGACCCCGACCATGTGCTGTTTACCGTGGCCGACTTGGATGTCTTGCAGGTCGTGGCCGATGTGTATGAGCATGATTTGGCATTGGTGCGAGTAGGGCAATCCGCGGTGGTGCTGGTCGAAGCCTACTCCGGTATGGAGTTTCCTGCCACGGTCACGTCGGTGGGAGATGTCGTGGATCCGGCCACGAGAACCATCAAGGTTCGGGCACGTGTCGACAACCAGGCGCACAAGCTCAAACCGGAAATGTTCGCACGGCTGCAACTGGATGTCGGGGATACCAGGCAATACTTGACCGTGCCGCGCGAAGCCGTGCTGGAAGTTGATGGTAAACAGTTCGTGTATGTGGTTGAGAGCGACCGCCAGTACCGCAAACGAGAAGTCAAGATTGCCGCGATTTCGCCTGATCAGACGCGGGTGGTCGAAGGGCTCAAGCAGGGAGAGCGCATCGTGACGAAGGGGGCTGTATTGATCAAGGGGCAAGAGGTGCAAGGACCGTGAGCGTTTCCGTATGTCGCCCCCATGACCGGTCGCCCCGCTCTCTCGAAGAGGGCCGATGATCACGAAAATCGTTGAGATGTCGCTCGTTCACCGATTTCTGGTCTGTGCTCTCGGGCTTCTGTTCCTCTTCGGCGGGCTCTACGCCTTTCATCTGCTCGACATTGTAGCGTATCCCGACCCCGCCCCTCCGATGGTGGAGTTGATTACCCAGCTTCCCGGCTATTCGGCTGAGGAAATCGAACGACAGATTACGATTCCGATCGAGGTGGCGTTGAGTGGGACTCCTCGTCTTACAGATATCCGCTCACTCTCGATTTTCGGTCTCAGTGACATCAAGGTGTATTTTGACTTCGATAGCGATATCTTTCGGGATCGCCAAGAAATCTTGAATCGCCTCAATGCAGTCCAATTGCCGCAAGGTGTGCAGCCCGTCCTCTCTCCCTGGTGGGCCATCGCCGAAATCTATCGGTATGAGCTGAGCGGTCCGAACGAAAGTCTGACGCATTTGAAAACGATACAAGACTGGAAAGTCCGACGGGCCTTCAAGCGGATACCAGGTGTGGTCGACGTGACGACCTTAGGCGGGACCACGAAGGAGTATCATGTCGATATCGATCCGGGAAAACTGATCAGCTACGGTGTGAATCTCTCACAAGTGATGACGGCCTTGTCGAACAGCAACGCGAACGTGGGAGGAAACTACTTAACGATCGGGGCACAGAGTTACAATATTCGTGGGCTGGGGCTGATCAACGACCTGGATGATATCGAAAATGTGGTGGTGGCGGAAAAAGAAGGGACCCCCAT
>JAOUGT010000187.1 GCA_029865485.1 Nitrospira sp. | reverse complement strand
GGCGTGAGTAATTGTTTGATCTGATGCGTACGCCCTTGAAGCGGCTGCAACAGACTGATGTGTTTCTTCACATCCAGCATCGCGGTGCGCACATACAGACTCGTATAGGCCGACGGCTGCTCCTCGGTCCCATCCCCCTGCACCCAGACAGAGAGGAACTTGTCCAGAATGAGGCCCGCGCTGTCCAGCGCCGGCTCCGTATCGTGGAACAGCTCGTTTTCAGACTCGGCGAGTGGCGTTGACTCTGCGGCACGAAACAGAAAATTCTTTTTCCACATCTCGACGGGTGATGTCCTGAGAGTTCTTGTCAGAAAAGCCGCCCATTCAGCTTCTCTCCAGGATCTTGAGTAAGCGGCATAGTGGCGATGTGGCGGATCCAAAGTCAAGCAATCCGCTCAGGATCATCTCCTCTTCTTGCCGGCAAGGCTATGTTGTGAATCCTTTTGCACCTTCCGGTCTCTCATAGGCATGACGCAGCCTTGACAAGCGGCGCTTGCCTTTGTTACTTTCGAAATTCTTTAATCTCTAAGCCAACTTGGGAGAATCCGTGCAGGTCAAAATCAATGGAAAGCCTGAAGAAGTCCCGGGCGGAACCGTCCTCGATTTACTGAAGGCAAAGAATATTGAACCGCAGATGGTCGCCGTCGACGTAAACGACAAAGTACTGGATCGTGACCACCTGGCCACGACTCACCTCAATGAAGGGGACCACGTCGAGTTCCTCTTCTATATGGGAGGCGGTCGGTGAGTACGACCTTACACCACGATATCACGGAGCTGATCGGCAAGACACCGCTTGTGCGATTGAATCGTCTGTCGAAAGAGGGCTCAGCCACGATCTACGGGAAAGTTGAGTTCTTCAACCCCGGGGGTAGTGTCAAGGACCGAATCTGCCTCAATATGATCAATGAGGCGGAACGGCAGGGAAAACTCAAACCGGGTGGAACCATCGTAGAGCCGACCAGCGGCAACACCGGGATTGGACTGGCTCTCGTCGCAGCCGTGCGTGGTTACAAGCTGATCCTCGTCATGCCGGAAAGCATGAGCATGGAGCGGGCCAGCTTATTGTCGTCATATGGTGCACAGCTCGTCCTGACTCCGGCCTGGGAGGGCATGAAAGGGTCTATCAAAGAAGCGGAAAGCATCTTGGCCCAAAATCCGTCGTACTTCATGCCGGACCAATTCTCGAACCCGGCCAACCCGGCGATGCATAAGCTGACAACGGCCGTGGAGATCTGGGATGCACTCGGAGGAAAGATTGATGCCTTCGTGGCTGCCGTCGGCACCGGCGGGACCATTACCGGATGCGGCGAAGTTTTCAAAGAGCGGAATCCGAATGTGAAGGTGATCGCGGTAGAACCAGCGACATCACCAGTGCTGTCCGGCGGCGATCCAGGGCCCCATAAGATTCAAGGGATCGGCGCCGGCTTTGTTCCCAGGGTCCTCAATCGAAAGATTCTCGACCGGGTGGTCACCGTGACCGATGACGAGGCCTATCAGACTGCCAAACAGCTTTCGAAAAAGGAAGGTCTGCTGGTGGGCATCTCCGCGGGCGCCAATGTGTTTGCTGCGCAGAAGATCGCCGATGAACTGGGACCAGGTAAGAACGTCGTCACCATTCTCTGCGACACTGGTGAGCGCTATATCAGCATTGAGAAGTATTTCAACATTTGACGATCAGCCAGTATAGGAGGATTACTCAAAATAGTCGCCAGCGAGGCCGCAGGCGAGAAGAATCCGGAGGCGTACCCTCTGGGGTACGTTGAGGAATTCTTTGAGCCGAGAACAAAGCTGGAGGCGATTTTCAGCAATCCGTGAAGCATGGAATTTACTGAAGAACAGATAAACCGCTACAGTCGGCATATCTTATTGCCTGAGGTCGGCGGCAAGGGACAAAAGAAGATTGCCAAGGCTCGCATTCTTCTCGTCGGGGCTGGTGGGCTCGGTTCGCCGGCTGCGTTGTATTTGGCTGCCGCAGGCGTCGGAACGATCGGACTGATCGACAGCGATGTGGTGGACTTGACCAACCTGCAACGCCAGGTGCTGCACCATACTCCCGACGTAGGACGGCCCAAGGTCCTCTCGGGGAAAGAAAAAATCCAGGCCTTGAACCCCGACGTGTCCGTCTCGATGTATGAGGAGCGCCTCACCGCCGGCAATGCCCTCAAGATCTTCAACGATTACGATGTCGTCATCGACGGTGTGGATAATTTTCCGGCCAAGTTTTTGATCAACGATGCCTGCTTCTTCGCGAACAAACCGCTCGTCCATGGCGGCATTTTGCGATTCGACGGGCGCGTGACGACGATCATCCCGAAGAAGTCGGCCTGCTATCGCTGCGTATTTAAGACACCTCCGCCGCCAGGCCTCGTTGCCTCCTGCCAGGAAGCCGGCGTGATTGGTGTCTTGGCCGGTATTATCGGGACGATCCAGGCTACAGAAGCCTTGAAGTTGGTCCTCGGTATCGGACGGCCATTGACCGACCGTATGCTGGACTTTGATGCCAAGAAAACGCAGTTCCGAGAAATTAAAGTCCGCCGAAACCCGAATTGTGCACTCTGCGGGGAACATCCGACGATTACCGAGCTGTTTGACGATGGGGACCCCTATGCGGGATGTGCCGTGCGTCCCTCTGCATAGGATTTGAGAAGGTGGTGCCACGATGAGCAAAATGAAAGCGCTAGTATGCCGCGAGTGCGCGAAAGAATATCCGACGAAGGCGATCCATGTCTGCGAGATGTGCTTCGGTCCGCTGGAAGTGAAGTACAACTATGACGAGATCAAGCAGGCGATTTCGCGCAAGAAGATCGAGGATGGACCGGACAGCATGTGGCGCTACCTCGATCTGTTACCGGTGGAAGGGACCAACTTCGTGGGTCCTCATGCAGGATTCACCCCGCTGGTCCGGGCAAAGAACCTCGGCGCGTATCTCGGCATCGACGAACTCTACATTAAAAACGACACCGTCAACCATCCGACGCTGTCGTTTAAAGATCGCGTCGTCGCCGTGGCCCTCACCAGGGCGCGCGAGCTCGGCTTTGAAACCGTGGCCTGCGCCTCGACAGGGAACTTAGCCAACTCGGTGTCGGCCCACGCGGCCTCCGCGAATCTGCATTGCTACGTCTTCATCCCCGGCGACCTGGAGGCAGCCAAGGTACTCGGCAACCTGATCTATAAGCCACATGTCGTGGAGGTAGAAGGCAACTACGATGACGTGAACCGGTTGTGCAGTGAAATCGCGGGCGAACATGGCTGGGCCTTTGTGAATATCAATATCCGTCCCTACTACGCCGAAGGCTCCAAGACTCTAGCCTTTGAGACAGTCGAGCAATTGGGCTGGAAGACGCCTGATCAAGTCGTGATCCCCATGGCCTCTGGCTCTCTCCTCACCAAGATTTGGAAGGGCTTGCATGAGATGAAGTATGTCGGGTTGATCGACGACGTACGCACGAAGATTAACGGCGCCCAGGCCGAAGGTTGTTCTCCAATCTCAACCGCCTTTAAAGCCGGTCGTGACTTCTTCAAACCGGTGAAGCCTAAGACCATCGCCAAATCACTCGCGATCGGCAACCCGGCGGATGGTTACTATGCGCTCAAGGCCACGGCTGAGAGCAAAGGGGCCATGGACATGGTGACGGATGAAGAGGTGGTGGAAGGGATCCAACTCCTGGCCCAAACCGAAGGCATCTTTGCAGAAACAGCGGGTGGGGTGACGATCGGTGTGCTCAAGAAGCTAGTCAAGCAAGGAATCATCAAGAAAAACGAGGTGACAGTCGCTTATATTACGGGGAATGGGTTAAAGACGCAGGAGGCGGTGATCGACGCCGTTGGTCGACCGACCCGCATTCAACCCAGTCTCGTCGCCTTCGAGAAAAACTTCAAACTCGGAAAAAATGGTGGTGGTGAGGCATGATTAAAGTCCGTATTCCAACTCCGCTGAGACCGTTGACCAAGAACCAAGGGGAGGTCGACATCACAGCCGGTTCGATCACCGATCTGGTGAATTCGCTGGAAGCTTCCTATCCCGGCATTAAGGCCCGCCTCTGCGATGAGAGCGGAGAACTGCGCCGGTTCGTCAACATCTACGTCAACGAGGAAGACATCCGTTTCCTCAAAGGCAAGGACACCGCCTTGAAAACCGGCGACGAAGTCTCGATCGTGCCGGCGATCGCGGGAGGGTAATCATGGCGCACTTGCGATTCCATATTCGTTTTCCTGAAGAGGGAATTCGACAGCCGATCATCTATCAGATCGGTCGCGAGTATAATGTCGTCACCGACGTCAGACGAGCCGATGTGCGTGACACAACCGGCTGGGCGGATGTCGAGTTTTCCGGTGACACAGCAGAAATCGAGCGCGCACTTGAAGGCCTTCGTAAAAAGGGTTGCAGTGTCGATCCAATTGAATTGAACGTCGTGGAATAATAAAAATAGGTGAAGCGTCACTCGTGAATCGTATCTCGTACTCGGATCGCGCTTCACGCTTCACGGACGACGAGATACGAACGCAATGGAACTCTCAGAATCAGAAATTCAACGGTACAGCCGCCACATTATTCTTCAGGATGTGGGCGGCAAGGGCCAACTGAAGCTCAAGCGGGCCAAAGTCTTATTGATCGGTGCCGGGGGCTTGGGTTCTCCAGCCGGGCTCTATCTCGCTGCTGCCGGTATCGGCACCATTGGTCTCGTTGATGGGGATGTCGTCGATCTTTCAAATCTCCAACGGCAGATCATGCATTCGACCGCCACGCTGGGAAAACCAAAAGTTGAATCCGGCAAGCAAACGCTCTCGGCCATCAATCCAGAAATTACCATCAACGCCTATCACCAATTGGTCGATGCCGACAATATCATCCCGCTCATCTCGCAATACGATATCGTGCTCGACGGTTCGGATAACTTTACGACTCGGTTCTTGGTGAACGACGCCTGTTTCTTTGCCAAAAAGACTCTGATCTCCGCCAGCATGTTCCGGTTCGAAGGACAGCTCACGGCAATCAAGCCGCACCAGGGCTACCCCTGCTACCGCTGCCTCTATCCTGAGCCACCGCCGGCCGGGCTGGTCCCCAATTGCCAGGAAGCCGGAGTACTTGGCGTCTTAGCCGGCACAATGGGAATCCTTCAAGCGTCGGAAGCGATTAAGGAAATCCTCGGTATCGGTGAAACCATTGCGGACAAGCTTGTGATCTACGATGCGCTGGATATGAAGTTCCGAAAAGTCAGCCGTCCCAAAGATCCGGCCTGTCCACTGTGCGGACCGAATCCGAAGATCAAGGATTTGAGCCTCGACTACACCGTCAGCTGCACCATCTAGCAAGATGCTGAAAACGTCTGCCAGCTTCGTTCTCGCATCGCTCGGCCCCTCAACGTACCTCCGAATGTACGCTTCGGCCCCTCGCTCGCTGCGGCCTCGCTGGACAACCGTTTCGACCATCTTGCAAGTCTATCCAATGCCGACCATTGGAAGATTTCGCTACTTCAGGTTCAACTAAACGTGGCTCACCTCGTCATTCCCAAAGCAATCCTCGATGACATCATCGCTCACGCGAAGGAGCTAACTCCATACGAATGTTGCGGGCTGCTGGCCGGAAATAACGGCGTGGTTACCAAGCTCTATCGCATCAAGAACATCGTCGCAATGGAAGGCGCGCAAAACCTGTCATCGTTCGATTCAGCCAAGGCGGCGCACCTCGAGCGCCTCTCTCCCGAAGAACGAGCGGAGATTGCCTTTGTGATGGACATGCAGGACTTCTCAACCGCCAAGAAAGATATGCGCAACAACGGGCTCGATCTTCAAGTCGTCTACCACTCACACCCGCACGACCCGGCCCGCCCATCAGTCACCGATATTAAAATCGCCACCGACTATGAAGAGATTTGGCCCAAGATCAATCTCCCCCTGCCCGCCTATCTCATCGTGTCGCTCATGAATGCGGAACCGGATGCGAAGACCTATTGGATCAAGTCCGGTCAGGTCTCCCTTGCCGACGTCCTCATCCGCTAAGCCTACTTTTCCGGTTCACATTCCACTTCGAAATATACTAATGTTCCTCAAGCACCTAGACGAGGAGCATCGCTCATGAAGCTATTAAAACGTAGCCTCTCGCTGTTCTTGCTAACCATAATGGCTGTACCAGTCTTAGCCGAGGACCGCAGCTTCTACAGTCCCGTGATCTACGTCGACAAAGAAAAGAGCCAGATCCTTATCTCGACCAGTGCCACGGTGTTCTATATCGAGGTGCCGGAGGCCGCGAAACCCCACATGGAGAAGCTGCCGATCTCTGGTCTTGTAGATTTCGTGGTGGAAATGCGTGGCGAGGATAAACTGCCGCTCATTAAGACCTGGAAGGTCAAATCAGGTGAATCGACCTGCATGCACTTCAACGGGAAAGAGTGTAAGGAACGATAGGTCTCTCCGCGAGCCTACAGAGCAATAACCTTCCTATACGCACAAAAGCAGTGCGCTGGCCATCAGGCTATTGCACAGATCACCTCGCATGCCTATCACTTCCTGATTGCCTTATCTCAGAAAGCCCAACGTTGGAGTTAAGCCGCAGCGCGTAGCGCCGTCAGATACAACAACTTATTGGACTGCACTGCTTGTAGGACGCACTACATCCCCCGTCTCCGGAAATATTCTCGTAGTCGCTGGTATTGGGCATCTTGCACAAGCTGCGGCGCGATCTCGTCCAAACATTGACCCAAGTCCCGGGGCGCCCACTGTTGGTCCGCTATTACAGCATTTAGCAGACGCAGAGCATCTTCCGGGAATCGTTCGCACAACCCTGATTC
>JAOUGT010000186.1 GCA_029865485.1 Nitrospira sp. | reverse complement strand
CGCAGGTCTTGCTTCTGCTCGTGGAGTGAGACAGCCGGTTCCGTAACGGCGGCCATATCATCCTCCCCGCGCGGTTCGTCTTCGCCGATCAGGCTATCCATCCGGGCCACGGCCATGAGAGGAACATATTCGTTCGTCGAGACCGTCACCCGCCCGAAGAGATCCCGCTGCCCTGCCGGCATAATCTCTTCCAACACATGGTCCCGTTCAGCCTTGATCTGCTTGGCATAGTGCACCAGGACCGGATCTTTCGGCAGATAGAGCCACGCCCGTTGCGGCTTGGGCAGCCCTTCCTGCATCCGCACGAATCGACCCACAACCTGCCGGAAGTACATCTCCGTGATCACGTTCGTGCCGTAGACGCCGACGCGGAGTCGAGGAATGTCCACACCTTCACTGACCATGTTGACGGCCACCAACCACTGCTGCTTCTTATGGCTGCCAAATTCTTCGATCGTGCGCGAGGCATCCGGATCGTCAGACACCGCCACCTCTGCCTTGGTCCCAGTGACGCGAGCGACGAGTTCGGATACCCAACGGGCATGGTCCTGATCCATGCAAACGATCAATCCGCCGGCATCCGGTTGCTCTTCCTTTCGAAGGCGTGTCAACTGCGCATGGGCATCAGTGATGACCGGGCCGAGCCAGGTATCTTGCAGCAGTGCCGTTTTCAACCGTTCTCGCTGCCGATTGAACGTCAGCCCATCCTGAAAGGTTGCCTGATGTTCGCGACCATCGGACAACCAACTCAGCTCGCCCTCATAGCTCGGGAAAACGATCGGCCGGCAGACATTGTCGCGAATGGCTTCGGTATACCCATAGGCAAAGTCAGCCCGGCTTTCATCGTGCTCATACCGAATAAACGGAATCGGATTATTATCCGACCGGAACGGCGTGCCGGACAAAATCAGCCGAAACACGGCCGGGTCGAACGCCGAGCGAAGTGCCTTCCCCCAGTTCTTCCCATCCCCCGCGTGATGCAGCTCGTCGAAGATAAGTAACGTCTTCTTGCTTCTGCACACCCGTTCAAAGCTCGCCGGCGCCAGACAGACCTGCTGATAGGTGACCACGGCCCCGTGATAGTCGGGAGCTTCAGCCGGCTGATCGTTGGTCAGAGTCGGATCGAGCTGCAACCCGATCTTTCCCGCAGCTTCCGACCACTGCGTGCGGAGGTGATTGGTCGGGCAGACGACCAGCACCCGAACCGCCGCCTGTGTGGTCATGAACTCGTGCGCGACGCGTAGGGCAAATCGTGTCTTCCCTGCCGCAGGCGTCGCCATTGCCAGAAAGTCTTTCGACTGATGGGCACAAACAGAAGACAGCGCTCGTTGCTGCCAGTCACGTAGCGGTGCAGTCCAGGCAGGCAATTGCTTCATGGCCGGTGCTTCATGGCCGATTCGCAGAAGAGAGACTAGTCCAACCAGTCACGGTCCTGGAGTTTCTTCGGCAGGTATTTCTTGGTGAGATATTGGAAGTCTTTGTTGGCCAACGCATCGAGTTCGTACTTCAATCCACTGGCCAGCATGCGCTTAATCTCCGCCTGCCAGGCCGGCTTCTTGAACCACTGGTAGTTCAATAATTCCTTCGCACGGGCAATATCCTTGTCGTTGAGCTTGATGCCGACATTGCGAGGCAGCTCATAGTTCTCCGGGTCGGCACTCGACAGCCCCACAAACTTAGCTTTTGGAATGGCCATCCGTTCACTCTCAAAGGCCAGATTGATCGAGCCCTGTTTGATCACGGAATAGATGTAGTACCCCCAGGGATCATTATCGACCAGCACATAAACCGGCAACCGATGTTCCTCGTGCAACCGACAGGCTAAGCGTCGCACACCTCGGGGGGGCTGACCGTTTCCGGTCAGGAGGATGCAGTTATACCGACGCCAGAACTTATCCTCCGAGAGCCTGTTCCACTGCGTGCCTTTTTCAACGAGCAGCACGAAGTCCGCTGTGCAGCGCCGGATCTCCAAATACTCCGGTTCGACAATCGAGGGAACCGAGTAGCCGCCCTTGCCGAGCTTCGAACAATCGACACGATCGCCGTCATCACCGAAAATCACCGGGCCCACGATGCTGCCTCTGTTTTCGGCGCTGACATGAAGCTCTTCTCGAAGCGCGGCGAGCGACACCTCAAGATCTTCAATGACCGGATCGGATTCGTCCTGCGCATCAAAGGTATTCTCGTGAGAATCTTTGATCGTGTGTTTTGTGCGGTAGTAAATTTCTCGAAGCGACGTCGTCAGATCGGCGCGCTGCAACTCGGAGAGCGCATCCGCGACCAGCACGGTCTGCATGAATCGCTTTGCCATGCCGACGTTGAAAAACGACCGTTCCTGTTTCTTGGCCCCCATCTCGATGAGGCCCTTCCGTTCGTTGAAGGCCACATTCGAGAGGGCACGAATGGGAATCTGAAGCGTCGGATCTTTCGACCGTTCGGCTGCTTGGATGACGATATCGGCCAGGCCGATCAGCTTTTTCTCGACCACCGTGGGTTTCTTTGTCTTGGTCGTCATGATGTCCTATTTATGTTTGCGAGGAGCGGTGGACTTGCCGGGTTTGGCTGGCTTGGTTTTTGAACTAGACTTGCCCGCAAAGAGCGTCGTCTGCTCAGCTTTCATGGCTACCTTCCTCGGTGATTTCTCGGCAGAACGCCCTTTGACCATTTGTTCCTTCAAAGCCGGCTCATCGGCGGACGGGGGCTCTCCCTGCAAATCGGACGTGGCTTTCGGCGCCGGTCCTGATTGATCAGCCTCAACTTGATTGGCCACTGCCGTTTCACCTTCGATACCCTCTGCTGTCACGATGATGGAGTGCGGAAGCCCTTCAGGCCCGGCTCCGGTTTTGCCTAAGGCTTGGTCAGTTTTTTGACCACCGGTTTTGGTGGAGGCGATCTTCTGAAGCTGTTCTTTCAATTTCTCCTTCTGTAGCTTGCCCCCCTTGAGTCGATTGCAGGCCTCAACGACTTCTTCGATATACAGTTCAAAGATATTTCGCCGACGAAATTCGCTCGCCGCCCGTTCGCGACGGCGCAGGAAGAGGCCCAGCCTCCTGCCGCACTCACGAAGCGCCAGGGTGATCTCTTTTTGAATCTCATCGTAATCAGCGATCGCTTCTTTCGACTCGCTCGTAAACGGCACCCAGACCGAGGCCATATGCACGAAAATCACCATGGGCCCGCCGGGCAAGGCTCCACGCGACTGCGTCAATCCATAGTTCTTCCAGGTCGTGCTCAGCACGGCCTTGAAGGTCGAACAGGCCGATTGCTGATACAACAGCGGCACCCGATTTGCGTAGCGAATGACCCGAGCGAGCTCTGAATCTTCCTCCTCACCCTCACCCTCAGCTTTCGGCATGGTCGGCTGCTGCGGCTTGTTCTGATCCTGAGGCCTGTTGCCATAGGCCAACCCCGCCTCAATGATGAAGGGGTTCCCACGATAGACTGCCGGCGGCCTGCTGACAGCCGTATAAAACTCACCTTTGATTTGCTTGTAGAGTCCGGAGAGGATGGCCTTCTCGCCGATCGGTGAAATGCAATTGGTCGGCGGCGCCATGAGCTTCGTCTCTTGCAGGGTCTTGTACAACGTCTCTGCCACGGGTCCCTTCAGCTCACGTGGCTTGGCCTCAGGTGAGACTTTTGCCGCCTTGCAGATCTCCTCGGCAATCTGAGTCGACACCCGGCAAAAATCGCTTTCAAGAAACCCGGCAACCGTGTGGCTCTTCGTATCCTGCAGCATCTTGAGCAACATGCCGAACTCGATGCCGTAGGGATGCGGCTTGATCTCGCGCGGCTGCGGCGGCAGCTCGTGGTAGGTCCGAGCATATTCCTTCGCTTCGCCTTCGGGCGTGTGGTAGATCAGCTTGACGTGAGGATTCGCAATCGAGGTCTGCTCCAACCATTCATCGACCGAGGCGCGGCCCTTCTGATATTTACCTTCCACTTCCAGCGTGACTTGTGTGCCGCGGGGCTGCTCCCAGTCGATCTGTTTATTCTCATGCACCAGTGGTTCGTTCTTCTTGGTGTCGATCTGGACTTCAAAAAAATGCGCGGCTGCCTTCGGCCCAATGCGGGAAATAATCTTGACCGGCTTCCCGGTCGTCAGCTGCCCATACATTCCCGCAGCGGAGATACCGATTCCCTGTTGCCCTCGACTCATCCGCAAGCGATGAAACTTTGATCCATACAGCAGCTTCGCGAAGATCCGAGGAATCTGTTGGCGAACGATACCAGGTCCATTGTCGGTGACCGTCACACGAAATCGGTTCGCTTGGCTTGCCGCAACCGGTTGCCCGTTTGACACCACCTCAAGTCGAACCGTCACATCAGGAAGAATCCCCGCTTCCTCGCAGGCATCGAGCGCATTATCGACCGCTTCCTTCACGCAGGTGAGCAGCGCTTTGCGTGGATTGTCGAAGCCGAGCAGGTGCCGGTTCTTCGTGAAAAATTCAGAAACGGAGATTTCCCGCTGGCGCGCGCCCATCTCCACCGCAGTGACCCGCTCCGCTGATTTGGCTGCGGGTTTCTTCGTTGCGACTGTTTCAGGAGTGGCTCGAGAAGCGGAAGATGTCGACTTAGTCTCTGGTGCAGATGCTTTCTTAGTGGCCATTCACCCTCTCTTGAAGACAAACGTTGATTGTGTGGTATCACAAAACTTATTCGGAAACAATGGGACCGGATGGTGAAGAGAGAAACAGAAATAGACCTGGGCAAGAAACGAATTACCCTAGCCCGCCTTATTCATGAGCGATTCTGCTGCAACCGCCCATACACCGCCGCGACAAGCTGGCATACAGCTGTGCGGCATGCCAGCAGGAAGGCTCGCCCTTCGTGACCACACTATACTGTTTCAAGTATGCCTTGGTCTCTCAGGGCTGCGCGTGCCCGTCTCACCTGGCGTCTTGGGGGTTTCGTCCCTCGCCCCCTCGACATCGCTCTGGGTCGAACCAGAGTGGGGTCGACGGCTCGACGACCCTCGGGACCTGGAGCCAATCGATGGGTCACAAACCGTCATGAACAAGGCGGGCTACCGCGCGACGGAGGGATCGCGCAGATAGTGCACCGGGGCCATGGTCTCCAGGGACCAGACCAGAATTTTTCGGTTAAGGGTCGACACGATCAAGTGCTTTCCATCACTCGTCCAATAGAGATGGGACGGTGTTCTGACATGGAAGGTCTTTCGTTTGACCTTGGCCGATAGGTCCCAAACGGAGATACGTTCTCCCACGCGAGTCGCTGCCCATCGCTGCTGCGAATCCAGGGCCATGGCTGTCCCCAACCCCACGGGTGGTCCGTGATCAACCTCCATATCCCGATTGGTGAAGGTATCCAAGCCAGCCCACAGCTTGTTGTGTTTGGGATCCCAAATCGCAAGCGTCATAGATTTCGGATCCCGGGTACGCGTAGTCGTCCAGACAAAGGGTTGGTTCCATCCCAGACCGGACCAGGCTTCCGGCACGCCGGACGGCCTCTCCACCTCGTGCCAGGTCGTACTGTCCCACACAACACGACCGGATCGCGAGCTCGTCATGAGCCACGCAGGGCCATCGAGGAAACTCAACCCTTCCACGACCTCCCCTTGTCCTGTTCTCTTCTTGGCACAGGTTTTCCCGACACAACCCGACGACCGACTGATATGCACCAGCTCTTTAACGACCGTTTGGGCGACAAGATCCACAACTGCAACGTGGGGCTGTTCTCCTGCGATGACCAGAAAGCGATTGCCGGGAAGAAATTGTAACGCGTTAATCTGCCCTTGTTTGCTTGCATAGGGGGGGAACTCGCGCCAGCTATGAGTCTCCCACAAACGAATCTCCCCTTGGGTGGTCGCGACCGCCAGGATGGCACCATCGGAACTGAATGCGAGGGCGCTGGCGGGAACCAGCAGCTTGAGTTGACGCAGGAGCATGCCCTGTCCCGGATCCCATATTTTCAGAAACCCGTCATCGCTCGCTGTCACAAGCTGGTTTGCACTGGGAGAGGTGGCCACTGCGCGCACCGCCATTGTATGAACAAACGCCGGCGCAGCAGTCGGTGGAGGAGAGGCCACCGAAACCTGGTCCTGTGGCGCCGGTCGCTTGGCCAAGACCTTGGCCTGTGGTTGGGCCGGATCCAATACCAACTCCGGAGAGTGTGACGAGACATCCCAGAGCGAGACCTTCCCATCCACGTCGGGATTCAGGCCTCCCTGCAGCACTACCGCTACCTTCATCCCGGTCGGCGACCATTTCAGCAATGAGACGAGGGTGCCCATTTGACGGCAATCGCGTCCGCAGAGCTCCGGCAACATCGTTCCCGTCGACAAGTCCCAGATCTGGACCGTGGGAAGATGGTCGGACTGTCCGACCAGATAATCTCCATCGGCCGAGATATCGACCGTATGCAGATGGCTCGGCACCCGTACGCCCCGCTCATGGTCCTCGTAGAGAAACTCCGTCAAGGCCGCCAGCTTGCCTGTGCTGACATCAACCAAGGCATAACTTGATTCGCCGTTCTCAGCGACGAGTCGCTGGCTGTCACGCGAGAAGAGCTGGCGTGTCGCCTGCCTCCCCGTCCCTTCTGCATTCGGCAACGTCGCATGAGCCGAGACCGTTCCTCCGCTCGTTTCAATGAAGAGCAAGGCAGGGCCAACGCTCGCCGCAAGGGTGGCGCTGTTCGGTGCAAAGAGGAGCTCTCGTACAACGTCGTCTACGGCCACGTCTCGGATATTCGTCCCTGACAGGTCGTACAGATGGATCGTATGGCCTTGCGCAATGGCCAATTGTTTGGCATCAGGAGACGCTGCGACCGACGACA
>JAOUGT010000185.1 GCA_029865485.1 Nitrospira sp. | reverse complement strand
CGTCAAGGATAGGTACGGCGGCTTGGATGATGATCGGCCCTTCATCCACCCCTTCCGTGACGAAATGCACCGTACAGCCTGCCAACTTACACCCCCAGTCGATCGCCTTTTTCTGCACGTCCAATCCAGGAAATGACGGCAGCAACGAGGGATGAATGTTCATCATGCGATTGGCATAGGCATTGACCAATACTTCCGTCACAATTTTCATGTAGCCGGCGAGTAAAACCAGTTCAACGTCATACTGCTGAAGGATTTCCAACAATGCACGGTCGTACGCCTCACGGCTATCTGGTCGCCCGACAAATGGCTTGGGATCAACAAATAGATCCTCGAGCCCATGCTTCCTGGCTCGTTCGAGCGCAACCGCATCCTTCTTGTTGCTGATGACGGCGACAATCTTGGCCTGTACCTGCCCCGATTCGATCGCATCGATGATCGCTTGCAGGTTGGAGCCTCGACCGGATGCTAGGACCGCCACACGCAATGGGATCGCTCGGCTACTCGACATACTCGACCTCCGGTTCCTCCCTGGTGGAAGGTACGATTTCACCGATCTGCCAGCCTTGATCTCCCAACGCTGCCGCACGAGCCAGCACGCCGGAAACGGCATCAGGCGGGACCACGAGAATGAGTCCAATGCCCATGTTGAATACCCGATACATCTCCTCCCGCTCGATACGTCCTACACGACTCATCACGTGGAAGATCGGCGGTACCAACCAAGCTGTGCGTGTAATCCTGGCCCGAACCCCCTGTGGAAACACACGTGGCAAGTTTTCTGTAATCCCACCCCCGGTAATGTGTGCAATCCCTTTGAGAGGGAACTCGCGGATAAGAGACAGAATCTGTTTGGCATAGATTCTGGTCGGCGCAAGAAGCACCTCACCCAATGAGCAATCAAGCTCAGGCACTCGATCTGCCACCGTGAACTTCGCCTGCTCAAACAAAACCCGGCGCGCCAATGAGTAGCCATTACTGTGCAAGCCCGTAGACGCCAATCCGATAACGGCATCGCCAGGTCTGATTGTTTTGCCATCAACGATGTGTGACCGTTCCACCACGCCCACCGCGAAGCCGGCCAGGTCATACTCCCCATCAGGATAAAAGGACGGCATCTCGGCGGTTTCCCCCCCGATCAAGGCACAACCCGCTTGACGGCAGCCTTCGGCGATACCGGCAACCACCTCCTGTGCCTTCGAGACGGATAACTTCCCGGTCGCAAAATAGTCCAAAAAGAAGAGCGGTTCCGCCCCACTCACTGCAATATCATTCACACACATCGCTACCAAGTCGATCCCCACGGTATCGTGCTTGTCCATCATGAAGGCGATCTTGAGTTTGGTCCCGACCCCATCTGTACCGGAGACAAGAACAGGCTCTTTGTACTTGTTTGCTTGAAGGCCAAAGAGTCCCCCAAAGCCTCCTAAGTCGGCCAGCACTTCTGGACGAAACGTCGATCGGACGAGCGGCTTGATGCGATCAACAAATTCATCGCCCGCATCGATATCCACACCGGCATCGCGATAGGTTGTCATAATGGGACCGTCATACCGTTCATGGTGATTCAAATGGCAGTGGCAACTAGGAGCCGCATCTTATCGGAGGGTACACGAGAGGTCAACGCGTGCAAACGAGATGAACGTCTGTTCTTCCTTTACGAGGTGGTTCGTCAACCAGACAGGGCATTCGTGAGAAGAGGTGTCATGAGTTTCCTACCCTTCTGGCCGCATCTCCACATCCAGCAGCTTGATCTTTCGGTGAAGATGACTTCGCTCGATCTTGAGATCATCAGCCGTCCGTGAAATATTCCAATGGTGCTCTCGCAGCTTTCGGCTGATGTATTCTTTTTCAAAAGCGTTTCGGGCATCGCGAAGCGAGTCATAGGATTTACTCAGAAGCGGAGCGGCTGGCGAGACATGTGCTGGAACAAGTCCGGTGGTTCGCCCCTGCAGTGAGAGCGTGGCTTGTGCGGCTTCAATGACAAATCCCGGCACCATGATCATGAGCCGCTCAATCAAATTTCGAAGTTCTCGGATATTGCCCGGCCAGTCGTACTGCTGGAACACACCCATCGCCTCCGGAGAAACGTCCTTCATCCGAAGGCCTTGTTCCTCGGCGTGCAACTTCATGAAATGTTGGACGAGTGCCGGAATATCGTCTCGCCGCTCTCGCAATGGTGGAACTACAATTGGAACCACATTGAGGCGGTAATACAAATCTTCTCGGAATTGCCCCTTGCCGATCTCTTTTTCTAAGTCCTTATTGGACGCCGCCAACACCCGCACGTCCACCTTCAGCAACTTCGTGCCACCGACACGCGTAAACTGCTGCTCCTGCAAGGCACGCAAGACTTTGGCTTGCGTGCTGAGGCTCATGTCACCGATCTCATCGAGAAAGAGGGTGCCACCATTCGCCTGTTCGAACTGTCCACGTTTCATGGATACGGCGCCTGTGAAGGACCCCTTTTCATGGCCGAACAGTTCACTCTCGATCAAAGTCTCCGGAATGGCGGCGCAATTCACCGCCACAAAGGGATGATCCGATCTCGTACTCTGGAGATGAATCGCTCTGGCCACGAGTTCCTTTCCGGTTCCATTTTCTCCCCCGATCAAGACCCGACTATTCGTTGGACCGGCTGTTTCGATGAGTTCTCGTAGCCGTTGCATCACCGGAGACCGTCCGACCAGTTCAAATTTCCTCTCGACTTTACTCCGTAACGCCCGATTCTCCTGCGCCAATCGATGCTGCTCCAACGCTTGCTTCACGCGAAACGTCACATTTTCCAGCGACAGCGGCTTCTCAATATAGTCATACGCCCCCAGCTTAATCGCCTTCACCGCCGTTTCAATGGAGCCGTGACCGGAAATCATCATCACCTGGGTCGTCGGCACAAACTCCTTCACACGTCGCAACGTTTCCAGACCATCCATCTCCGGCATCCAGATATCCAGGATCATGAGGTCTGGGGGATCCGTTCCATAGATCTTCAGCGCTTCTAGTCCATTGGCGGCGACAGCCACCTCATAACCTTCATCTTCAAGGATACTGCGTAGGGACGTCCGAATGGCCTCCTCATCATCTACGATCAAAATCGATGCTGACATCTACCCCCTCCAAGAAACACCGACAATCGGTCGGCAGCCGTTACCTATTCTCAGCCGTCGCAGGACCCATCACTCATCGTGCTACACCGGGAGGTCAAACTTAAACACGGCGCCTCTCGGCTGATTATTGCCTACCTGAATCTGCCCCTCGTGATCGGTGATAATTCGGCGAACGATCGCCAATCCCAAACCGGTTCCCGTTTTCTTGCGAGTAAAATATGGCACGAACAGCTTGTCGTAATCCTCGGGAGCAATGCCGGGGCCCTCGTCCGCCACAGCCACCACCGCACGTCGACGCTTCATGTCGTATCGCGTGCCGACCCACAGCCTCCCTCGCTGATTCATCGCCTGAACGGCATTGTCGAACAAATTCACGAACACCCGACGCAGTTGTTCGCGATCAAAATTGAGGTGAGGCAATGCTTCGTCCAGCTCGACGATGAACTGGATATCCTTCTGCGCCTCACGGTACAACGTCACCACGTCGCGCAGCACGTCATGCAGCGATTGTCGAGTCATTTGCGGAGCAGGCAGCCGGGCGAATTTTGAAAACTCGTCCAACATCTGTTTGAGACTCCCGACCTCGTTGATGATGACATTCGTGGCATCATCAAAGACGCGGTCGAGGTCGGGTGACTTCTCGAAGAACTTCTTGCGCAACCGCTGGGCCGACAACTGAATCGGCGTGAGCGGATTCTTGATTTCATGCGCGACCCGCTTGGCCACCTCCTGCCAGGCCGCGACTTTTTGCGCCTTGATCAACTCCGTCAGATCTTCGAAGACCAACACAAACCCAAGATCTTTGCTGGCCTCGTCCCGCATGCGAGAACCTTTCAAGCCGATCGTGAGCAACTTGCCCTGGATATCCAGTTGGCCCTCCAAATCAAAATCATCGCGCTCATCGCTCAACATACGGTCATAGGCCGTCTGAAACAAGTCCAGACCGAATTCCTTGAACACATCATTGGCCGGTCGCCCTCGAAGCTGATCCCCAGCGAGGCCCAAGATGCGCTCTGCCGAGGGATTGAAGGTGGTAATCATCCCATTGCGATCGATCGACAAGAGGCCGGCGGCAATGGTGTCGACCACGGTTTCAATATAGGCACGACGGCGATCTAACTCAACGTTCGTATTCCGGAGCGTCAGGTTGGTTTCCTCCAGCTTGGACTTGCTCCCCTGGAGATCCTGTGTCATGCGATTGAACGACGCGATCAATGTCCCGATTTCGTCGGTCGCTTTGGCATCGATTTGAACAGTAAGATCGCCTTGGGCCACCGCCTCGGTGGCTTCCGCCAATCGCTGAATCGGAACGGTGATGCCACGAGCCACATAAAATCCGAACCACGTGGCGCTGAAGAGAATCAAGACCGTAACTACCGCCACAAACAGGTACGCCCCGGCCTTGATCGGATTTTTCATCGCCTTGATCTGTTTATATTCCGTATATTGTCGACCGATCCCCTCCATCTTGGTCAAGAGTGACTCAGGGACGTACGTTTCCACCACCACAACCCCCTCGATCTCGCCACGTCGGCTCGCGGACGCCACGGGAATCGCGGCTCGCACGAGTCTCCCGGTTTGCGCCTCCTGCACCGAGGTAAACTCTTGCTTGCCGTTAATGACTTGTAACACCAATTGACTGATCGGCAGATCCACCACTCCGGCTGGAATTTCGGCATCCAGGGCCTTGGTGAGCGTTTCCATCTTGTTCGAAAACACCTCGATCCCGGCCACCCCGTATTCCTTGCGTTTCCTTGCCATGGCCGCGATCAAGAGATCCCGCTGGACCGGTGTCAGCAGATCCTCCCGAAACAATTCCTGAGAGATCGCCCTCGCACTATTCACGGCGAGCGCCACATGCCCGGCATGTTGCATGCGCGCCACTTCATAGGAATCTTTCATGACTCGCTCAATGTGCTCACTAAACCACACATCAACCGCTTTATTGACCAAGCCGCTCGCGACTAAAGCCAACAGTACGGTCGGAATCAGCGAAAACCCGATAAATGCCGCGATCAGTTTCGTTCGGAATCCGGCGCCAACCAGCCGATGGCGTCGTTCGAAATAGGCTTTGATCAAATTCCGAGACAGCAGGAGGACCAGGACGACGAAGCCAATCAGGTCCAAATTGACCAGGAGAAGAACCAGTGCATAACTCGTCGTGGGAAGGAACGAGCCCGTCTCTTCACTCCCAGGGGCGACCACTTGCGAGTAATACAGCGTCAGGGCGACGCAGGGGATCAAGAGAATGAGAACAATCCAAACAGGACGGAGATGGGGTGGTTTCGGATCAAATTTCCGCGAGTGGTCGGTCAAGGACCGATGCATGCCTCGACTGAACACAATGGGTTGCACGTCGTCGGCCTCTCCGGAGGCTCGCCTGAATGTCCCACTCGGCTGATTCAGCTCAGACATGCATGTGTCCTCGGGGCACTTTTAAGACAGGGTAACCGGCATGGTTATCACTATAGCCGACATACCGAGCAGTCTCAAAGCCTACCGCACAAACAGCAGTGTTCGGAAACCAAACAAGAGCACAAACTCTAAGAGATGGGAGACTACTTCGGTGAAGCGAGCGTGACATACTTCATACGAAGGGCATAGAGCATGTCGCGCAGAACGGTCTGTTCATCAGAAGTCAGATTGCCTTTGGTCTTGTCTTCCAAGACCGACAAGAGATCGATGATTTCCTTCGCTTGCGGTAGGTTCACAGGCATCGAGGGCTGTTGAGGATCCAGCTGCTCCCCCATCAGCATGAGTGACGATGAACCAAGAGAAATGACAAAGGACGAAAAGGTGACCGGCGGGGAAAGGACCGATTGGGATGATTCCGACTGGGGGGTTCCCGCGGATGTGGATGCCTGAGCGGTCGAAGTCGCCGCAGAAGGAGCCTCAGTTCCTCCACTGGCTCGCCGATCGCGAATGACAAACCCCTGCTCTTCCGCCATATCGCCTACTCCAACCCGATTGAAAAATCCGTCGGTACCCTACCATAGGAACTAGTTGGTCGCAAGCCGTGAACTAGATTGAAGAGATGGTCTCGCTCAGTATACAGTGGCGAACCGACAGATAACGCGACACTGTTTACTAACGAGAGGGCCATGTCTGAATGATTTACCAAAGTGGTGGAAGTCATGGCGGCACTCCGCGCCGTGAACGGCTGTCCGTGGGATCGGAAACAAACCCATGAGTCACTGAGATCCTATCATCTCGAAAAAGCGTACGAAGTCCTCAAGACCATTGATCAGTGTGTTACGGAAAAAACCTCCAAGAAAATTCGGGGATGTACTCTTAAACGATCATCGGAGCTTCGCGCTTTCCCTCGCCTGTGCGAGCAACAAGCCAACGACCGCACCCAAAGCAATCACGGGCAAGGCCGAGCCTAGCCAGAAGCGCCAGAAAACTGATGCTGGAGTAGCTGTGGAGCTCACCGGCAGCGCAAGACATTGACGTGGCAAGTCAGATTGAGCACCGGACTAGCTGTCACATGCTTATCCGGTTAACTCAGCAAGCCGCAAGAGGAAGCATATGTCAAAGCTTCCCAAAGACCATTGACCACAAGATATTGTGGTCGGCTGAAACAACCGGATAAGCATGAGCTGTCATGGGATAAGAACCTCGACGTAACTGCTTGGCGCGGCGGAATCAATGGCCTTCGCCACGCTTTCCACCTCGCGTTCGATGCGCGGCCAACTCGTGGTAGTCAGCACAACAAT
>JAOUGT010000184.1 GCA_029865485.1 Nitrospira sp. | reverse complement strand
GCTGAGGAGGCTCAGATGGCAGCTCAGACATTGGGGTCCTCCTTCGTTGGTGATGCACCCACGGGGTGAACCATCACGCAATGTCGATGCCAGACAGGTTCCCGCTCCTCCTGCGGTCGGAAATAATCTTGGTCTCTTCCGGTCTCATGCTTAGCCGGAGAATAGGGATGAGTTTCGCTATTACGCCACCGCGCCGCATCGCACCTTGTCGTGGCAGTTCTATCTGACCCGGAATGGCTGGAACCCGGCGACTGCACCGTTGAAATGGTCGGACTTGGACCTCGTCGCCGAAGTATCTGGTTCACAGGTCGTGACCACGGCAGATAGTCGCTACGTCATGCAGCTGAACTTGCCGGCGCGTATGGGGCGCCACTTGCTGTACGCGGTCTGGCAGCGTTCCGATAGTACGGAGGCGTTCTACAGTTGTTCGGATGTGACATTCGGCGGGACGACCGGCGTGCCTCCGACTCCGACTGGGTTTCAGCAACTCGGGCAGATTGCCGCGAGCGATCTGCCGATCGGGACGACGGTGAAATTCCGTGTGTTCGATCGTAACGGGGCCGATGTAGAAGCGCACAACCTGACGATTCAGAATGGGGACCAACCAGCGAGCGAGTGGTTGAGCGATCTGGCCACAATGGTTAATCAAGCCTCTCGATCGGTACGAATCGGACAACTACAGGGTGGAACAGTAGTGGTACCTGTCGGAAAGACTATCCTACAAGTCTATGCCCTGACTGCTGACTCGGGACTACGCTACGTGCTCGATACGACTTTCCCACCGAATACCAATCCGCCTCCGCCTTCAGGAACGATCTGGACCGAAGGCAAGACCTACACACGCGGTGATATTGTCGTTCATCTGGGGAAACGCTATATCTGCTTGCAAACCCATACTGCTTGGGTTGGAGCCGGATGGCAACCCAATGCGGCGGGTACCGTGAACGTGCTGTGGAAACCCATATAGTCCGCTTGTCTGCGCAACCGCGAGTATAACGAGAAGGATCGTCCGGCTCTATGGCTTAGAAGGCATGGAGCCGGACTGGCTTCACGTGCTGAGGACTGAGTTCCAAGTTTCAGGTTTCATGTTGAGGGCAAACGTGAAACCTGCAACATGAAACTGGTCAGCGTCGGCCGTCGTACCAGATGGACAGGTGTTTTTTATCGTGGAGCGTCTTTTTCGGCAGAAAGAAAATGCGGAAGATCTGCGAGGCGATCTCCCGGCTCGAATAGAGCGAAACCTTGCGTGACGAGGTTTCCAGTGGATGCCCTGTCAGGATGGTGAACGAGAGGCCTCGCTGCCGTCCCCACTGTTTCAGTTGTTTACTGAGCCTAATTTCATCGAGTGCGTAGAGCTCCTGGTCAAACCCGCCTACGTCCTGAAATGCATCACGCCGACAGACCACCAGTGCCCCGGCCGCCCAGCGACAGAGTACCGAGACTGATGTCCAGAATTGCAGCGTCAGATTGGCCCACCATGGCAGCCCATCCATCCGCAAGGTGCTGCCGCATCCCACGTACGTCCCCGACGCAATCGTCTGTAGAATATCGGCAAGCAGGCCAGGGCTGAGCAGGCTGTCGGCATCCAAGAACAGAAGCCAATCGCCGGTGGCCTGGGCCGCTCCGGTGTTACGCGCACGGCCGATTTGGTTGATCGGTTCAAAGACGACGCGTGCCCCGGCTTGTCGGGCAAGCTCCGCTGTGCTGTCGGTGGAATGATTGTCGACGACAATGACCTCCGAAGTGAATCCTGCCTGCTGGTTCGCCGAGATCGAGGTGGAAACAGATCGGAGCGTCTGTTCGATCAGACGGGATTCGTTGAACGCGGGAATGACGATGGACAGCCGCATAGCGGATCATCATGCCACAGCACTAGGGACTTGTGGAATAGGGAGGCAGCGATACTCATTGGGAATGAAGGTGCGAATGTAACCGGCATGCGGGTCATTTGTGTGCGTGGTAAGATGCCGCCATGCCGCTTTCCGGATTTCATCTCCTCATTGCGGACTGGTTTCGGTCGCAGGTTGGTAACCCCACAGATGTCCAGCAACAGGCCTGGCCTGCCATTCAATCCGGTACCGATGCGTTGATCGCCGCGCCGACAGGCTCGGGTAAGACCCTCGCAGCCTTTCTCTCCTGCATCGATTCTCTTTTCAAACAGGCCCTGGCTCGCGAACTCGACGACCACACCCATGTGCTCTATGTCTCACCGCTCAAGGCGCTGAGCAACGACATCCAGAAAAATCTCCAGAAGCCCCTTGCAGAGATCGGTGATCGCGCGCTTCAGGCTGGGATCCTGATGCCGGACCTGCGGGTGCTGGTTCGGACTGGCGACACGCCAATGACAGATCGCCAGCAAATGCTCAAGCGGCCGCCCCATATTCTCGTCACGACGCCGGAATCGCTTTTTATCTTATTGACTGCCGAGAAGAGCCGGCGACTCTTGCAGACCGTGCGGACTGTGATTGTCGATGAAATTCACGCGTTGGCGCCCAACAAGCGAGGCGCCCATCTGGCGCTTTCACTTGAACGGCTGGAATCGCTCACCTTCACCAAGCCACAGCGGATCGGCCTCTCGGCGACGCAACGGCCTATTGAACTCGTAGCGCAGTTTCTGGTCGGCAACCGCGCTACATCACAGGATCTTTACTCGGCCCTCAGTCCTCAGTCCTCAGCCCTGTGTACGATTATCGATGTTGGTCATCGCCGTGAACTGGACCTGGCCGTGGAGGTACCGAAGGACGAATTGAGCGCCGTAGCGACGAACTCGATTTGGTCGGATGTCTACGATCGTGTGGCCGAATTGGTTCGTAAGCATCGATCTACGTTGGTGTTCGTCAATACGCGCCGGTTGGCGGAACGAGTCTCTCATTATCTTGAAGAACGGTTGAGAGACCTGGGGCCGGATGTCGTGGCGGCTCATCACGGCAGCCTCTCACGGCAGATCCGGCTCTCGGCAGAGGACCGATTGAAAACCGGCAAGACGCGCGTGGTGATCGCCACGGCATCGCTTGAACTAGGTATTGATGTCGGCACGGTCGATCTGGTCTGCCAGATTGGGTCGCCACGAGCGATTGCGACCGCTTTACAGCGTATCGGGCGGGCAGGCCACTGGATCAAGGCTATCCCGAAGGGCCGACTCTTTGCGATGACGAGGGATGAGTTGTTGGAATGTGCAGCCTTAGTGCGTGCGATCCGGCAAGGGACACTAGATCGGATCACCGTTCCACCGGCACCATTCGATATTCTAGCGCAACAGATTGTCGCTGCTGCAGCCAGCCAGACTTGGTCGGAGGACGAGTTGTTCGAGCTGTGCCGCAGAGCCTATCCCTATCGGGATCTCCTGCGAGACGAGTTCGATAAAGTCATTCGTATGTTGGCCGATGGCATTGCGACCCAGCGAGGGCGGGGACTGGCCTATCTGCACCACGATCGGATCAACCATCGCGTCAAAGGGCGGCGAGGGGCGAGGCTGGCAGCGATCACTTCCGGTGGGGCAATTCCCGATACCGCGAACTATGCGGTGGTGGCGGAGCCGGATGGCACGGTCGTAGGCACGGTCGATGAAGACTTCGCCGTGGAAAGTTTGGCGGGCGACATCATGCTCCTCGGCAACACGTCCTGGCGCATCAAGGGCGTCGAGGCCGGCAAAGTTCGAGTGGAAGATGCCCAGGGTGCGCCACCCAGCATCCCTTTCTGGCGCGGCGAAGCTCCCTCGCGCACCGCCGAACTCTCTGCGGAAGTCGCGGCATTGCGCGCTGAGATCGGTAGAATTGCCAACGAGACCGCCTCACCTCTTACCCCTTACGCCTCACCTGTCCAGTGGCTTCGCCAAGAATGCGCCTTGGATCAACGCGGGGCCCAACAGGCCGTCGAATACGTCCTGATGGGAAAAGCGGTGCTGGGAGTTGTGCCGACGCAGGAGACGATTGTTGCTGAGCGATTCTTTGACGAAAGTGGGGGAATGCAGCTCGTGATCCATGCCCCGTTCGGCGGGCGGATCAATAAGGCTTGGGGACTGGCGTTGCGCAAGCGGTTCTGCGTGACATTCGACTTCGAGCTGCAAGCCGCGGCAACGGACAACGGTCTTGTCATTTCCCTCGGTGAGAAACACAGCTTCCCGCTGGAATCGGTGTTCAGCTACCTCCATTCGAAGACCGTGCGAGAGGTGTTGATCCAAGCCCTGTTGCTCGCGCCGATGTTCACCACGCGTTGGCGCTGGAATGCGTCACGTGCCCTGGCGCTGTTGCGATTTTCAAACGGCAAGAAAGTACCGCCACAGATTCAGCGGATGAAGGCGGAGGATTTGCTGGCTGCCGTGTTTCCCGATGCTATCGCCTGTCAGGAAAACTTGACTGGGGCGCGGGCCGCACGCCAGATTCCGGACCATCCGCTTGTGCAGGAAACACTCCGGGATTGTCTGACTGAAGCGATGGATGTGGACGGGCTGACGGACGTCCTGCGCTGGATCGAATCCGGTGCAATCCGCTGTGCGGCGATCGATACGCCGGCGCCATCCGTTTTCTCGCACGAAATTCTGAATGCCAATCCCTATGCCTTTCTGGATGATGCGCCGCTGGAGGAACGGCGGTCTCGAGCCGTGGAGATGCGCCGGACGTTGCCCTCCAACCTACTCGGAGAGATCGGGGCGCTTGATCCGGCGGCGATCGCCGAAGTCACTCGCGAATCGTGGCCGGTTGTCCGCGATGCCGATGAGCTGCACGATGCGCTGCTGACCCTGATCTGGGTGCCGGAGCCTGAGGTGTCACCATGGGCTGCCTATTTACCTGTGCTGGTTGAATCCGGTCGGGCTATCCGTCTTGCGTTTCACGTTTCACGTTTTACGTCTCACGAGGTCACTGGCTGGGTTGCGAGGGAAAATCTGGAGTTTGTTGAATCGATATTCGCATCAGGCGATGACAGTGCTCTCGATAAGCTGGTGTTGGGATGGATGGAAAGCATCGGGCCGACGACGACCAGCGAATTGGCTGATTGCCTCTCGCTGCCGGTCGAAGGGATGGAGGCGGCGATAATCCGGCTTGAAGCACAAGGCCAGATTCTACGAGGCCACTTTCGTGAGGCGTTAGGCGTGAGGGGGCATGAGAACGGATTATCCCGTCACCCCTCACCCCTTACCCATTACGAGTTCTGCCACCGTCGTTTGCTGGCCCGCATCCATCGCCTGACGATCGGAATCTTGCGCAAAGAGGTCGAGCCGGTCACCGCCTCGGACTTCATGCGATTCTTGATGCAATGGCAACATGTCGTGCCGGGTTCGCGTCAGCATGGTGAAGCGGGGCTTACAGAGGTCATCAAACAACTGGCGGGTTTTGAAGCGGCAGCTTCCGCGTGGGAACCACAGCTCTTGCGCCTTCGTATGGCCAAGTATGAGCCTGAGCTGTTAGATCGACTCTGTCTGAGTGGCGCAGTGAGCTGGGGCCGTCTCTCACCCCATCCAAAATTGACACAGGGTACTGAGACGGAGCGACGGCGGATCATCCCGACGAGCCTCGCGCCAATCAGTCTGTTCCCGCGTGAAGAGGGAGACTGGCTGCTCGCCGGGTTTCATCCTCGCATGGCTGCGGCAGGCGCCGATTCTTTCGCACAGTTGAGTTCGGTGGCACAGGATGTTCGTCGTGCATTGCAGCACCAAGGGGCCAGCTTTTTCAATGATCTCGTACGAATCACCCATCATCTTCCGACTGAGGTGGAGTTGGGACTCTGGGAACTCGTTGCAGCCGGTTTCGTCACGGCTGACGGATTCGACAATCTCCGCGCCCTCATGGATCCCCATCGACGCCGGGCCGAAGGACGTGAACGGGCTCGTCGACCTCGACATGCGGCCGGACGCTGGTCGCTCCTTCGCCCCGCTGATCGCTGTCAGCCTTCAGCTTTCAGCTCCGATAACCCAGCACTCAGTCCTCACTCCTCAGTCCTTCCCATCGAGAAGGTGGCTCGCCAGCTCCTCCGTCGCTACGGCGTGGTGTTTCGAGACTTGTTGGCTCGTGAATCGGTAGCCCAGTCCTGGCGAGATCTGTTGGTGCAGTATCGCCGAATGGAGATGGCCGGGGAGATCCGCAGCGGCCGATTTGTGAGTGGATTTACAGGCGAGCAGTTTGCGTTGCCGGAGGCCGTGGATACATTGCGAGCACTCAGGAAAGGGAGTGTATCCTCAAGCTACGAAGTCAAACTGTCCGCGACCGACCCATTGAACCTGGCCGGAGTGATTCTGCCTGGTTCTCGTGTTCCAGCAGTGCCCACCAACTTTCTGGTCTTTAAGGACGGTGTGTGTGTCAGGACCGTCATTGGTCGGCAAGGTGATGTGACGCTCCCCATCGCTAAGTTGAGCGGTCCGACACCAGTTCAACAACAGGCATGAATTCAGTCAGTGCACAAATGGGTCGGCCGTCTCGCGCTGAGGAGAACACCATGCGACGGCGAAGAGGCTGACCAGTGATGTGTCCGACATCTGCTTCGGTGCCGAATGATGCCGAACCGTGGTCGGTTTGATCCTCGACCAAGCCGGACTGGAAGGCGGCATTTTGCAAACCTGGCAGTGAGAGTGATATCGTGCCAACGTAAACAAAGGCCGTGAGTTATTGTGCCTGGAATTCATACGGCGAGGCGCGGTGTCGTTTCTTTGGGGCATCCGGTACGACTGTACGGGGATGCTGTCGCAAAAGAATCTCCCCGCCATGCGTTTTACAGTAGACCTCTTGCATAACCTCACGACATCAAATCCTTGTTGTAGGCTGCCGCGATCAGCGTGAACCGGAGGCCGAAGCGTTTGCGGCGGTTTCGGTATCGGTCGGAGACGATCTTGAAGCGTTTCACG
>JAOUGT010000183.1 GCA_029865485.1 Nitrospira sp. | reverse complement strand
TAAGTCCGTTGAGGTCGACCTGGAGTATTATGAGAATGCACGCTATCAGGATACCTTGCATCTGGCACAACAAGAAGCGCCCTATCGCCCAACAGCCATTCTCAATGCGCTGCTCCAGATGGGGCAAAACGCCATTTCGTTGCTTACGATGGCAGCCCTACTCTGGTGGATGCATTGGGGGGTAATTCCGATCTTGGGCCTGACGGCCATTCCATACTTCATCGTTAAGCTGAAACAGTCCAATCAACTCTATGCATGGGAACGGGGGCGGGCGCCGCTTGACCGAAAGGCTTGGTACGCTCATATGCTGCTGACCCAAGCTGGGGCGGCGAAGGAGGTCCGGCTGTTCGACCTTGGCCACCGGTTGCGGCAGTGGTTTGCCGACGCGCGATCGGTATTGCGTCGAGAACGAATCGCATTAGAGCGGCGATGGGTGTTTTCTGGATGTGTTGCACAGATTATCGGTGTCGCTGGGGTCTTTGGGGTCTGTAGCCTGCTGGTCGTCAGAACCATTGACGGGCTGCTGACCATAGGTGACCTGGTCATCTGTCTCCAAGCCGTACAACGTGCGTCAGGATATTTAGAAGGCCTTGGTCAGAGTGTGTCCAGTCTCTATGAGAGTAATCTCTTTCTCACCACGTTGGACGAGTTTCTAGGGTTGCAATCTCGATTGGGAGCGTCAGCATCCCCGAGAACCTTTCCTCGTCCGATTACCGAGGGGTTGGTGTTCGACCACGTGTCTTTCCAATATCCGCATGAAGAACGCGTGGCGATTCGAGACTTCACCTTTTCAATTAAGCCCGGTGAGCATGTCGCATTTGTCGGGGCTAATGGTGCGGGAAAGACAACATTGGTGAAGCTCTTATGCCGCTTGTACGACCCGTCGGGAGGGCGTATCACGATCGATGGGACGGATCTTCGTGACTATCCGATCGCCGATGTGCGAGGGGCGGTCAGTGGAGTCTTTCAGGACTTTGTGAAGTTTCAGTTGTCCGCGAAAGACAATATCGCGCTGGGTGTGGGGGCATCTGGTGTTGATCCATTCGCTATCGTTCAGGCAGCGAAACAGGCCGGAGTCCACGAGACCATTGAGCGATTACCGAACGGGTATGAGTCATTACTCGGCAAACTCTTTGATGGTGGACATGAACTGAGCATCGGTGAATGGCAAAAGGTTGCTCTCGCCCGGTCGATCCTGAGAGATTCACAAATTCTTATTCTCGATGAGCCTACCAGTGCGATGGATGCGAAGGCAGAAGCGGAGCTGTTCGAACGGTTTCATGAACTTGCTCAAGGACGGATGGCCATCTTAATCAGCCATCGGTTGTCGACGGTCAAGATGGCGGATCGGATCCTCGTCGTGGATCAGGGGCAAATCGTGGAACAAGGGACACACGACGAATTGATGGCACGCCAAGGCCTCTATAACAGTCTCTTTCTGACTCAAGCCCAACACTATCAGTAACGGAAACACCGTACAGTAGATACTGTATTTCTAGCGGCACTCATTTTACATTGCCTGACTTATTAGTGAGCAGATTCGGAGGCGGTCCGATGGGCTCAAAGTTCTTCAGCAACGGAACATCGTCCTTCTTTACCCACATGATATCGTGATTATACGAATCGCGAGGGCCCGAACCACCCATGAAAGTCTTGCCGTCAGGCGTAAAGGTCCAGCACATATCCTCGCCGGCTGTGTTGATGGTATCGCCGAGGTTCAATGGCTCCTGCCATTCGCCCCTTGGGTTCTGGTAGGAAATCCACATGTCATGTCCACCTCGTGAGCCCATATCTGGACGCGTACTGGTAATAATGAGGCTCTTCCCGTCTCTTGAGAGGCCGGTCCAGTGCATATGGTCACGGTAGGGTGAATTGATGCGTGGCCCTAAGCTTTCCGGTTTCTGCCAGATTCCATCTTTCTTCTCGACTTTCCAGATATCGCTGTCTTGGGTGACGCCCGGTTGCTGATAGTTGAAGTAAATGAGACTGTCGGAGGCAATGATCGGGCAGTGCTCTTCGCCGGTCGGCGTATTGAGATGAGGGAGTTCGGGAACCTCGTTCCAATTTTTGGCCGGTTGCCAAATGCCGTTGATCTTCTGGGTCACGTAGAGATCGCCGGTGGAGAGATTGCCAGGTTCGTATCTCGTAAAATAAATGACGTTGCCGTCATCTGAGAGGCTTGGTTCCAGTTCCCAGGCAGATGTATTGATGTTCGGTCCGACAGTAGGATCAATGCCTGGTCCCAAGGGAATCGGAGCTTGCCATGTTCCGTTCACCTTATGCGCCATCCAGATGTCGAAGCTGTAAGGAACGCTTGGTGAGGGGATGCTCCCTTTACGGCCAGAGGCGAAGATCGCAGTGTTTCCGTCAGTGCTATAGGTGATCTCGATTTCGGCGTCCGACGAATTGATCGGCTCACCTATGTTTTGCGATAGGGAAGACGTCGTTTTTCCATGTCCGGCGTGAGGGATCTCCATGCCTGACATCGCGTGGGTCGCGGTAGGCACAAGGAGAAGAGTGAACAGAGTTACCGTACGAACCGAGCTGTTTGACATGATTGTCATAGAACCTCCATGTTCAGATTGCCAGGAGTGCTTAGTACGTAAAGCCCTTTGGAAGCCACTGAATCCTAGCAGCTTATTTAGCGCTTAGCGAGACCGTGGGGGTAGTATGACGGGAAGGCAGACCGATATCGGTGAGGAGGTGGAGCCCGTCAAATTGATATTCCGAGTCGCGGCCTGAAGGCTGGCTGGCCTCCGATTGCGTTAATCGATTTCTTCGGAGGAGCTTTTCCGAAACTTCCTGCGGAGGCTAGCGAACGACCTCGTCAGAGAACCACCGGGGGTAGTGCTAGCAGCACGGTGTAAGGACTCTTTGCTGGCACAAAACCGGCCCACATCGATCCAGGCTTCGCATCCGATCGAGATCGGTTCTGTCCGGAGGTGATGATCGTTTGAATGATTAAAGAGGAAATTCATTTCATCCTTTGCTAACCCAGACCAACCTTACCTCGCGGTTTCTGTTTTGCCTACTCCTCTCTCGTAGGTCTGGCCCGATTTGGGCTTCATGGTGTGCATCTTGTCAGTGAGCCGTACAAAAACTCACAGGTGATGAGGAATTCGTGGGCTCGTTCAGGTAGCTGAAGGAAGGGGAGGGAGCTAGATCTCTCCAGCATTCACTTGCCGAACTCGTTCAGCTGGGACACTGAGTGCAGCCAAGAGGTAGTCTTTCAATTCGTTACTGTAGGGCTGGACGGCAAGAGCGCGCTGCATACATAGCAGCCATGCATCACGTTCTTCATATCCAATGGGGAACCGTTGATGTGCTCCTGGAATGCTGATGGGGCCGTAGTGCTGCTGAAAGAGCTTCGGTCCTCCCAGCCAGCCGCAGAGAAAGTACGTCAATTTCTTGCGTGATTCTGTGAGATCCGGTGGGTGCATGTCTCGGATGACTTTGGCCTCGGCCAAGGTATCCATATTGGCGTAAAACTCGTCGACTAGGCGGGTAATTCCGGCCAGCTCCCCGGCTGCTTGGTATGGGGTACTGTGGAGGTTGTCTTCTTGTTCATCGATGGACATAGGTGTTCAGGAGTGTTGAGGGCGTATGTCATTACGGTCGGGTGTAAAAGGGCAGAGAATGGATGGTTGCTGTGTGCTTAATCCCATCACATTCCACAGTGAGTTCTGTTCCTGCGGTAGTAAAGTCCCGTAGCGGAAATCCAAAGGCAATGGTTTTGTTGAGCTGAGGAGAATGAACGGCGCTGCTGATCCAGCCTACCTCGCGGTCGCCACTGTGGAGTTTAGATCCATGGGGAGGAACGACGGCATCCTGCAAGACAAGCCCGACGAGTTTTCGACGCACATTGCCATAGGTATCCATGCGCGCGACCACTTCTTGCCCAGGATAGCACCCTTTGCTGAGGCTGAATGCCTTCCCTTCAAGGTTGGCCTCAGGCGGGACGATCTCCTCGTTTAGATCAGGCCCAGCTTTCGGGAGACCGGCTTCCATGCGTAAGGCTTCTCGAGTCTGGGTTCCGATGGCTCTGATTCCAAGTTTGGCGCCCGCTTCCCACGCGCTGGTCCAAGCCGTGAGGAGGCTTTCGGTTGGAAGGAGGACCTCGATATCAACTTCGCCCGTTTCTTCAGTACGGAGTACCAGCGCAGGGTGTCCGCCGATCTGTGCCGTAACAAAATCAATCGGCTTCAAATCTGCGACATCCACGCCGAATGCGGATTGAATGACATGAGCCGCCTTGGGTCCGCTGATTAACAAGAGTCCCCAGGTCTCGGCGCAGTTCTCCAACTTGGCTTTGGTTCCGTAGAGCAGGAATTTGCGGAGAGCGTGGAATGTGGCTTCGCCAATCTCACCAACGTCTTCTACCGTCACGGCGTCGCTCTGCAGGTACAGGCGGAAGTAGGTGAGCATCTTCCCTTTGTGGGTCAACAAGCTGGAATAGCGGCCTTGTCCAGGTTGGAGGGGAAGGATGTCGTTGCTGATGACGCTTTGCAGCCACTTCACGCGATCCTCACCAGTGACTCGGAGCTTGCCGCGATGCGACAGGTCGGCGATCCCCACGGCTTGCCGGACGGCACGATGTTCGGCAGCGGCATCCCCATAGTGCATCGGCATCTCCCAGCCGGTGATCTCCTCAAACGTCGCGCCGAGTTGGATGTGTTGTTGGTGAAGGCGTGAGTGTTTCATGTTCACTTTCAGTTAGGACGTCTACAAACGGTTTTCAAGTCGAAAATCTTATGACTTTATGACTTGCCGACAGGGTTGTTGATGACCTCTTCAATCAACTCTCTCGTTCGAGCTGAGAATTCATTGCGGGAGACGACCTTCGTCACACCGAGTGCTCGTGCGCGGTTCCAGGTTTCGACTTCTTCGTGATTGGCAAATGCCAGCGTCGGAATATCCTTCAACCGTGGATCGGCTTTCAGCTGTTCTAATGCTTGAAAGGCATCGACGGTCAAGTCGTTCATGTTAAAGATGATGGCACGGGGACTCATCGAAAGGGCTTTATCGAGAATGTCCTGTTGTGCGCGAGCTTTTTCAAGTTGATAGTCCGGTTGACGTAATGCATCCCGGACTTTGGTGTAGAAGAAGAGATCAGTCACGGCGACAAGAATGGTTTTCTGGTTCGGTTGGTTCATGGGATGTATCCGGCTTGTTTCCTGGAATAACGTTCAACGAGAGAGATGAAAAACGAAAGAGATCACCTGCCCTCCCTCAATTCAACGAACTCACCAACCGTCCAAGTGCCTTCTTGGCAAGTGCATAGTCAGGGTTCAATGTGAGTGCTGCCTTGTAGGAATCAATGGCTTCCGTCCAGTTGCCCTTTCGCTCGTAGACACGGCCAAGATTGAGATGGGGGTAGGCAGGGCTTTCGTAACGCTTGGCCTGCAACGCTTTCTGGAACCACGCTATCGCCTCGTCGAATTCTCCCTTCTCAATCAGGTACGCGCCGATATCATTATAGGGATTGCCGAATTCGGGGTCCTGCGCGATGGCTTTGTGACACTCCTCAATCGCATCATCGAGCCGTCCCATGAAACTATAGGTCCAGCCCAAGAATGTGTAAGCCTCGGCGGTCGGATGAGCCGCAATCGACTGCTTGTACAGGTTGACCGCTTCTTCGAGTTCTCCCTTCATCTGCCGTGTAAAGGCTTGCTGAAACAGCTCCCACGCCTGACGCTTGTCTTCTTCGTGCCCTTCACCTTGGATGAGAAAATCTTGGATATTCATAAGGATTAGCTGAAAGTCGTCAGTTGTTAGTGCCCATCAATAGCCGAACCTTGGTTACTGAGGGCTCAAGCCTATTCGTTCTTCAGCTTTTTTGCAATCAACTCTGCGCCATACCGGCCTGACAACAACATCGAGCCGAATGCCGGCCCCATTCGTGGTGTGCCATAAACGGCTGCAACGGCTAATCCGATGACAAAGCAATTCGGATAGACCTCTCCGGTGCGATCCATGATTTCTTCTTCAGAGCGGGAAACCCACATGGCCCCGTTTCCCGGAATTTTCTGATACAGGTTTCTCTTATGGAGAAGCTCAACCACAATGGCATCATGGCCGGTGGCATCCACCACAATCTTGCTTTCGAGCGCGATGGGATCGACATGGATGGTATCATGACCGGCCATTTCCGCTGTGGTGTTGTTCACCACGACGCCTTCCAATACCCCTTCGTTGCGCAGAATCAGGTCGAGGACCCTCGTCAGGTTCATGACCCTGGCCCCGGCTTTGTAAGCGGCGGCGATGAGCGCCCCGGTGGCATGGGGCGGGTCGACCATGTACATGCCCGCACATTCGGTGATCTTCTTGCACGGTACACCGATCTCTTCGAGGATCTCATTCGCAGGCTCACAAATCGTGGCCTTGTTCATGAGGTATCCCCCGGACCAGAATCCGCCTCCAAGGGCCAGACTTTGCTCAATAAGGACCGTTCGAAATCCCCTCGTTGCCAAATCGTGTGCGCAAATCAGCCCTGACGGCCCCGCGCCCACAATGATGACATCGCTCTCGATGAGCTGGTCGAATTCTTTATAGTATTCCCGAGCAATCTGCCGGGTAATATCCCTCTCTCGGAGTGGGGCGGGCTTTGGCTTGTTCATGATCGTCGCCTTTCGCAATGCGCAATTCTCAACTGAGTCAGCGATAGATTTCTGACCCGGTTTTTTTGAACTCTTCAGACTTTTCTTTCATGCCGATCTGAATCGCTTGCTGTTCATCGACCTTGAGCTGCGCGGCGTAATCACGAACGTCCTGCGTGATCTTCATCGAGCAGAAGTGGGGTCCGCACATGGAGCAAAAGTGCGAAACCTTGGCGGCGTTGTCCGGCAGGGTCTCGTCATGGAACTCTTTCGCGGTATCCGGATCGAGTGAAAGATGGAATTGATCTTCCCATCG
>JAOUGT010000182.1 GCA_029865485.1 Nitrospira sp. | reverse complement strand
GATTCGAGTCTCCGACAACGCCATTCTGATCGACCACACAACCAGACTAGGTAGCCGCCAGGCAGTGGCTGGTTTGGAACACAAGCTGATCGCTATCAACGTCGCGGTTACCGGAAGGTTCGTTCAGTCCACATCTCGCTTATCGGGACAAAGGCATCCCCGGATATGTTCCGGCCGATGCGGTGCCGGTGGTCGAAGTCTGGTTGCGAGCAATAGTGTGAGAGGGTAAAGTGACACCTCTATGAGCAAACGGTCCTTATCGGCCTGCCCCGCGAGTCCCAATTGCGTGTCCACGCAAGCGACTGATGAGATCCACGCCATTGCGCCCTTCCCATACGTGAAAGCTCGCGCGGAGGCGAAAGAGGCGTTGAAGGCTGCTATTGCGACCCTGCCTCGCGCCAGACTCGTTGAAGAAGACGAGGCCTACCTGCGTTATGAGTTCACCAGCTTGCTGCTTCGTTTTGTCGATGACGTGGAATTCCTCTTCGATGACACCACGAAGACGGTTCATTTTCGTTCTGCCTCCCGCACCGGCTACAGCGACCTTGGGGTGAATCGCCAGCGGATGGAGCAGGTGCGGGCCTTGGTCTCAGGAAAACTCTAAAGATTTCGGTAATCGCTTTGGCCTGACCCATCCTCCTGGTATGTTTGCTGACACAGGAGGCCGGTCATGGGATTTAAGCGCAAGTCGTCACGGGTCGAGGTTGGCCGGAACGGGCGATTGCAGCGTGGAGGGCTGACGGCGCCCTGTATGGTGCTTGATGTGAGTGAGACCGGCGTCCGCTTGGAGAGTCGTCTTTATGCCAAGATCGGTGATGTGCTTCAACTTACGATGGAGTTGGAGCCAGGCAAACCCCTAACATGTGAATTGGAAGTTGTTCATGTTCGTTCGCCGAAACTCGGGGCCAAGATTGTTTCTATGAGCCCTGAGGATCGAGCGCAGTTGGCCCACACGCTTGATGATCAGGTTCAGCGCAATTTTTCTCGCCATTGACCTTCCTGAACTGTCTACTGGGAAACTGGGACTCGATCGTAGTTCCACCTACTTCAACTGGGTTTTGCGCACAGACTGCTCAAAAGTGTGGCCTCGCCTGGCATATGTGGCTCAGATGGACCAACGTACACAATTCTGTACGCCATCGATGGATGGGTTTCTGATCACCCTCCTGGCTGGCCTGGGCGAGGGCAGTCATTCCCATCTCTCTTGCCTGTAATGCTGGGCTGAATAGCCGCTGCATCAGTGCGTACCATGGCCAACTAGTTCTGGCGGAAGCTAGGTATGAACAGGCTTCAAGTGGTTTTGGATACTCTGAGCCGTGTATGCGTGACATGCGTTTTCGAGTTGGGGGATGAAGCAAGCAGGGGGCAGCGATCGGGGTGACTGCTTCATGGACGCGGAGAGTGTGAGCTTTAAGCCTTGGAAAGAGTAATGGCAAGCAAAGTCATAGGGTTATGGCTTTGGGGCCAGGCGGCGCGTGTGCTGAAAGATGCACTTGGGGCAGGTGTAATGGATGAACTGCTTTCCTCCGACCAATCGTTTGGTCATGAGCACTTTGCACCAGGTGCAGAGGCGATCAGGTAACTCGATTCGGGGTATATCTGAAGTAGAGATCATGGTACCTATTCTTCCTGAGCATTGAGACCTTGTCAACTGATCGCTGAGAGTATTCTTGCCGGGGCCAAAATATTCTTCATCATTCCATGCGCAAGAAAAAAAACATGGTATAGTTCACGCATGAAAGGTCCTATCTTTCCAACACTCTTACAGAAAGGGAACCACCCTCTATGAGTACCTCGGCTAGTTCCGAGTCCACGATCTTACCATCCACCGCCCCTGAGGCTGCTGCCCGTCCCATCCAGGATATGGTGGGGAGCGGCAAGGCCTGGGGACTCTGCACCGCTGTTGACCTCCACGATTGCAATCCCACACTCATCCGAGATGCCGAATACATCAAGCGCTATGTCGTTGAGCTTTGCGAGCTCATCGACATGAAACGCTTCGGCGAATGCCAGGTCGTCGATTTTGGCGATGGACCTGTGGCGGGGTATTCGATGGTCCAGCTGATTTCCACATCCTTAATCAGCGGCCATTTTGCCAACGCCACCAACCATGCCTACCTCGACATTTTCAGCTGCAAGGGGTATGATCCGGCGGTTGTCGAATCGTTTTCTAAAGAGTTTTTCGGTGCCCGTCGCAGCGTTGCGACGGCTACCCTTCGCTACTAGACTCTCATCCGCGTTGAGACCGCGTCGGGGGCGCACAGTTGGCGCCCCCGATGTGTTTTATGAACCCTCTCATCATGAGTGTGATAGCCAGCCATGAAAGTCACGACCATCAACGATGTGCTCCATTCCCTGCCCGCCAAGCTCGATAAGTATGCCGCGGAAGATCTCGATGCGGTCTATCAGTTCGATCTGCGGGGGGAGCAGGGTGGGCAGTATCACCTGCTGGTACAGAATGGGACCTGCCTTGTCAAAGACGGGGTTCATGCCGACCCTCACGTCACGCTGTCCATGACCAGCGAAGACTGCATCAAGGTTTTGAATGGACAATTGAGCGGGATGACGATGGCGATGTCGGGACGGCTTCAGGTCACCGGGGATATCGGCCTAGCCATGCAGCTGAAGTCCTTATTTCCTAACATTACCGAGAATTGAGGCCGCTATTCTGCAGTCGCAACGGCACCGGGCGTCGCCGGTGTACGATAGCGCTGCTCTTCCTCCAGTTTTCTTGGGACCCATTCTTCTAAGATCATATACAGTGTGGGGATAAGAAACACGGTGAGGAGGGTGGAGACACTCAGGCCTCCCACCACGGCCCGTGCAAGGGGTGCATTTGTTTCCCCGCCGGTCCCCAACCCGATCGCCATCGGCAGAAGCCCAAAAATCGTTGCCAGTGAGGTCATGAGGATCGGCCGCAACCTCGTGCGCGCGGCGGTGATCACCGCGATCTGAAGGGTGGTGCCTCGGCGTCGCAAGACGTTGGTGTAGTCGACCAGCAACACCCCGTTTGAGACCACAATCCCAAACATCATGATGATGCCCATCAGCGACGCGGTCGACAGCGTCGTGTTGGTGAGGAACAAGATCAGGACCACACCAGGGAAGCCCATCGGCACCGAGAACATGATAATGAACGGGTCGATGAGCGATTTGAACTGGGCGGCCATCACCATATAGACCAGCAGGAGCGCCAACAGGATCGCGAATTGCATCCCTTGAAAGGTCTCACGCTGTTGCTGAATTTGCCCAGCCAGCTTGATGCTGAACCCTGCCGGCAGCTGAAGTTCCGCAAAGGCCGATTCCAGATCATTGGCAATCTCGCCGAGTGGACGGGTGGTGGGGTTGGCCGTCAGGTGAATCACGCGTTGGAAATATTTCCGATCGATCTTGACCGGGCCCGCATTCAGTTTGAGCGAGGCCACATTCTTCAGCAACACCGGCTCGCCGGCCTTGGTGGTGAGGAGGATGTTGTCCAGATCGGTCAGCTTGGCCCGGTGTTCTTCGGCGAGCCAGGCGCTGATGAAGTACTCGTTCCCGTTGTGCGGGTCAGTGTAGATGATGGGGTCGGTTTGGCCGTTCCCGTTCAATGAAAAGAGGACGGTATTGGCGACATCCGCCTCGCTGATACCGAGGAGTGCGGCTTTTTCTCGATCGACCGTGATGTTGATTTCCGGGTAGTTTTCTTCCCGACTGGGTTCGATATCGGCCAAGCCTGGAGTCTGCTCCATGATCTCCTTGACTTGCGCGATGACTTCCCGTGCCTTGTCAAAATCATAGCCGTAAATTTCCACATCGACGGCCTTTTGCGACCCGAAGCTGGTCACGCGCTTGACGATCCCCCCGGGATCGAAATACATGGAGACACCGGGGAACAGCTTCAGGATTTTCGGACGGACCTCGTTCATGATGTCGATTTGGCTCCTGGTTCGTTTCTCCGGTGAGGCCAAGTACACCTGAATCGATGAGGTATGGGGTCCCGTATTAGGGTTGAACAGTGATGCGCGGCCTTGGGACAGAATGCCGGTACTGGAGACGATGGTTTCCAGCTCATTCGCGGGGATGACCGTACGAAGGATACGCTCTATCTCGGAGACTTGTTGTTCGGTCTTTTCGACTCGTTGACCGACTGGAGCCCTCAGGACGATGCGAAACTGACTCTCATCGGACACAGGCAGGAATTCGGTTCCGATCCGGGGAATCAAGGTGAGTGATCCAAGAAAAAGCAGCAAGACGGTCACAATAAAGAGCCGGCGATGTCCCAAGACCCACGCTAAGGAATCCTCGTAACTCCTGTCGAGCGAGTCATACCGCTGGCGGCTCCATTCCATGAATCTGGCCAGCCAACCTGGCATGGCCCGAAGAGTTTCTTGTTCAGGACGGAGAAACTTATAACAGAGGGCAGGTGTGACGGTGCGAGAGACCAAGAAGGATGTAAAGAGCGCGATGGCGATGGTGACGGTTAACGGAATCAACAACAGACGCGCCACACCCACGACAAAAAACATGGGCAGGAAGACCACCACAGTCGTCACCGTCGATGCGAAAATCGGCATGGCCACTTCTCGGGCGGCAGTGAGAATACCGTCCCAACGACTTGGAGTGGTATTGAGGTGCCGTTGGATGTTTTCAAGTTCCACGATGGAGTCATCAACCAGTCGACCGATGCCGAGTGCAAGTCCGCCGAGCGTGAAGACGTTCAGGGTTTGTCCGGTGAAATAGAGTACGATAAAGGTCACGAGCATGGAGAGTGGAATGGCGACGGACACGATCAAGGTGCTCGTCAGGTTGCGCAGAAAGATGAAAATCACTGCTGCGGCCAGTAACGAACCGTGCAAAGCCTGTTCGACGAGATTGCGGATGGATTGGCGTATGTAGAGCGATTGGTCGAACGAAATGCTGAGATTCACGCCCTCCGGCACTCCAAGCATGTTGGGGATCGCGGCACGGAGGGCATCTACGACCTCGACGGTATTGGCGATCGGCTGCTTGTTCACCCGAAGGAACACGGATCTGGCCCCGTCCGCATGGACGATATTGGTCTGGATGTCGGAGGAATCAGTCACGGTTCCCACGTCACGCACCCGAACCGGGTTGCCTTGCGGATTGACCTTGATGATGACGTCTTGGATGGGCTCCACCGTCCGAAATTGATTATTGGTGAAGACGTTGTAGTCGAGGTTGCCGGCTTTGACGTCGCCGGAAGGGAGAATCACGTTAGAGGCTTTGACGGATTTCACGACATCAAGAATCGAAAGTCCACGGGCACTCAGCAGCGCAGGGTCGAGATTGATATTGATTTGGCGGATTTTCCCGCCTTCAACCGTGGCTGCCGCAACGTTCGCAATCTGTTCGATCTGTGGGGCGATGGTGTTGTATGCCAGATCGTACAGGGCTCGTTCATCGAGTTCGTTGCTTGCAACCGACACGATGGAGACGGGGATGTTGGATACGTCAAATTTGACGATAAAGGGCTGCAGAATACCCGGTGGGAGACTATTCAAGATCTGGGTAATGCGCTGCATCACCTCCATCTGTCCAACGTTGATATCGGCTCCCCAGTTGAACCAGATTTGCACCGCGCCGAGGCCCTGTTTGCTGAATGATTCCACATGCTCGACATTGGAGGCGGAGCTGACTGCTTTCTCAATCGGGTACACGACGCTTTGTTCGATATCGAGCGGGGGGGCTCCTTTATAAATGACACCGACAAAGGCAACAGGGACCTGGATTTGAGGGAACAGATCCACCGGCAAGCGTTGGAGGGCCGTGACCCCTAACACGACCATCGCGAGCGAGAGCATGAGGATCCCGATGCGGTTGCGCAATGCCAGAAGGGTCAGCCACATACAGGTCGGCAAACGGTAAGGGGTGAACAGTGAACGGTGAACAAGAAAACATCAGCAAGATAGTCGTCCATCGGAACCAGCAATCGTGTCACTCCGTTGCGTTTCATGTCTTACGCCTCGCGTTTCACGGCATTGACGGGCTGGGTTTGCACCGGTCTGCCGTCGTGGACCAAGTCTTTCCCGGACACGATGACCGATTCGTCGCCTGTTAGCCCCTTGAGAATCTCAATGCGATTCTCGCTACGAGCTCCGACCTCAACCTCAACGCGTCTCGCTTTCCCGTCTCGAACAACATAGACGTATTGGGTATCTTCCAGCCGGCTGACGGCATCGATCGGGATCTGTAAGGCTTGCTGGTGGGTTCCCACAAGAATCTCGACTCGAGCAAACATTCCTCCTTTGAGCCGGCGATCACTGTTTGCTAGATCAACCTCTACGGTCATGGTACGGGTTGCACGATTCAACGCTTGGACGATGCGTGTGACGGTTCCCTTGAATACATGGTCGGGGTAGGCTTCCGCACGAAGCTCGGTCGCTTGTCCCACCTTCACGAGGGGAATATCTCGCTCAACAACTTCGAACAAGACGCGAACCGTACTGATGTCGTGGAGGCTCATGATGCCCCGCGACATGGTGGAGGTGCTCGCGGTCGCGCTGCTGACATAGGCGCCGGTATCGAGATTCCGTTCCGCGATATACCCGGCAAACGGGGCGCGGATATACGAGTAGGTCAAGTTCGTCTCCGACTGGGCCAACGCGACCTCCATCTGGCTGACTTGGGCTTGGAGCGAATCCCGTGCCGCTCTGGCTGAATCAAGATTGACCTGTGCATTATCCAAATCCTGCCGAGAGACGAATTGATCATTGATGAGCGTCTGCATCCGATCGAACGTCAGTGAGGCATTACGAACGACGGCATCTTGTTGTGCAACTTTTGCCTTGGCTGCCGCAAGGTTGGCTTTGGCTTGATTCACGGCATGGCGATAGTCCGTATGGTCGATTTCAACGAGCAACTGGTTCGCCTTAACAAAATCACCCTTATCGACATGCAGCTTGGCGATATACCCGTCAACCCGGGAGAAAATGTTGACGA
>JAOUGT010000181.1 GCA_029865485.1 Nitrospira sp. | reverse complement strand
CGACCTCTGCCGGAGAGCACGGGGGTGCCGGCAAAGACGAGATTGGGAATGTCCAGGAGATGTCCATCGGCCACCGGCTCCGCTGTTCGCCGCTTCGGTCGGGATTCGCCCGTGAGAGAGGACACATCGACCCGCATGTCGGTCGCTTCGATGAGCCGGGCGTCGGCAGGGATTTGTTCTCCCTCCTCAATCAGGAGCACGTCACCCGGTACGATCTCGCTCCGCGACACGTCGTGTGGCTGGTTGCTTCGCAGCACCCACGCCCTGGCAGGGAGGAGGCGATGGAGGGCATGCACCGCGCGCTCCGCTTTGTATTCCTGAAAGAAGGCAAAGATGGCGTTGATGACGATCACACCGAGGATCGCCCAGCCGAGTGTGGCCATCCCTTCGTCCGGCTTCATGAATTCTGCCGTGAATGCGAGGGCGGCGGCGACCCAGAGCAAAATGGCCAGGAAGTGGGTGAATTGGTGGAGGAACCCTCGAATCAATGAATAGTGTCCCGGCTCGACAAGAACATTCGGGCCGTAGTGAGCCAATCGCCGTTGAGCGTCATCGGAAGACAGACCACCGTTGCTGGTTTCCATCAGCTTCAGCACCCCCTCAATCGAGAGGCGGTGGATGTCCTGATAGCTGAGCTCAGGCACGGGCGCCTCGCACGATCAGTACCGAGCAGGGGGCATGCCTCAGCAGGCTTTCGGAGACGCTACCGAGGTACAGTCGCTCGCTCTTCGTCAAATCGCGAGAACCGATGACCAAGAGCTCGTCACGATTGGCTTCTATATGTTTGACGATAGTGTCGATGACGTGGTTCATCTGGACCTGTGTCACGACCAGAAAACCATCTTTAATGAACGTGTTCCGTACACTGTTGACAAAGGCGGCAGCCCGCTCCATGACCGGCTTCGTCAATTCGGCCAATTGCGATTCGGATAAGTAGCGGGCGGCGAAGTCCGTGACGGGACTTTCTACTGAAGAGAGAATCGTGACGGTGGCGGTCTCTGGAAGAAGGTAGGATCGCAGAAACTTCGCAGCGGCCCGTGACGGTTTGGAGTCATCGACGGCCAGGGTGACATGGAGGAGTTTGTGCGTCGGTTGTTTCACAACCCACACAGAACAGGGTGCCATCGAGGCAACTTGACGCGAAATGCTTCCCAGCAAGAACCCTTGAATATCGCTGAGTCCGCGCGATCCCATGATGATCAGATCCGCCTTCACGCGGCGTGCTTCTCTGGCGATGGTCTTCGCCAGTGGGCCATGAGCCAACATAGTGTGAATAGTTGAGCGTGGTGCTGTGGCTGCCTGACCAAGGGCCACGCGGGCTGATCGCCCGGCATCTCGAAGAACAATGCCACCGGCTTTTTCCATGGCGGCGAGTGCCCGACGCTCCTGGACGGGATTGTTCCCGGCGAGTGCTTGGAGAGCCGGCTTGTCGATGACGTGCAGGAGCGTCACCTGTTCAGGTTCTCGGCTCGCAAGGGCTTCGAGTGCCTGGACTCCCCACTGTGAGTGTTCCGACCCATCGACCGCGCATAGAATCCGCATAACCGGTCCCCTTTCGTACAGGCCGTGATTCTGGCGAAACCCTTTCGGGTATCAGTTCTGCATCGGATGTGCCTGTAGCATGGGAAGAGATGGAAGAAGAATCGTCCAATTACCAGGGGGTTATGGAGAGAAACGTTTCTCGAAGGGAGGGGTTTGTTGTAGCAATTTGCAGCAGCGACGCTCACCCTACTGTGGTGATTGGCGTCAGTATGAAGGCATGGCTGAGAAGATGAGATTATAGAGCGCTGCTATATAGAGGAGGGGCAATGAAAAGGAAGAAGAAAGCCAAGGTGAAGGTCAAAGTCAAAGACTTCGACTCAATGACCGTGAGTCAGGTCATGGAGAAAGAAGTGCAATATGTCCGCCTGAAGACGAAAGGGGACGTGATCGCGTCGTTGATGATCGAGGGGTTCGGGGCCGTGCCGGTCGTGGAAAACGGCCGGAAGCTAACCGGCATCGTCAGCGAACATGATCTACTGGGAGCCGTCGATGACGGGCATCCGCTCGGTACCGTCTCGGCAAAAGACATCATGACGGCCAACCCTTACTCAGTCCGGCCGGAAACGACGCTTGGAACCTTGGTGCACGTGCTGCGCGCGAGCGATCTGATTCGCGTTCCCGTCGTCAATGCCAAAGAGAAATTGATCGGGATCATCGCACGACGCGATCTCTTGCGAGCCTATCTGGCCACTGGTGGCAAACGACAACTGTGAGGACCTTATGAGACAAACGGAATTCTTCATGAAGGCGACCGATCCGAAGACCTTGACGGTCGGACAGTTGATGCAGGATGCGGTCACACGATGCACATCGCGCACCGACGCTGCGACGATCGCCCATCTGATGACTCATCGCAACTACGGCAGTTTGCCGGTTGTGGAAGAGGACGGCACATTAGTGGGGCTCGTCACGGAATACGATCTCTTACAAGCCATGATCGAGGGACGTGACCTTCGGAAGATCCTTGCGACAGAGATCATGTCGGCTCATCCCGTCGCCGTGACGGAGGACCAAACACTTACTCAGGTGGCCGATCTGTTCCAAGACCGCTATCTGACCCGCGTCCCGGTTGTGCGGAATAACAAGTTGGTAGGGATTCTGGCGCGACGCGATTTACTCTTCGGCTATATGAAGGCGTCGCAATACTGGTCGTAATAGTTTGAAGAGTAACATGCGCTTCGGCCGCTCAGCGAGGCGAGTATATCATCGCGTGATGACTGACCAGGGGGCCATTGCGTCATTGAATCAAGATCCTGGTGGTTCAATCATCGGTGGAGGGGGTGGTGTTTCACAAACGGAGTTTGAGGCGATGATGGATCAGATGCATGGGTTTCAAGCAGGACTTGATACCCATGAACAAGCATCCCTTCAGCGGCTCGTGGCCGCGATTCAGGGAGACGCACGCCGGTCTGTTTGAAAAGGCAAAGAGGCAGCGACTTTCTGAGGGGCAGATATTCGTTCCTTTGGTCTTGGCCACGGCAACGCTCGATGCGCGAGCGGCGATGCTGCTGGAATGCGAGGCGGAGCGGTTCCTGATTCATTCTTCTCCAACAATTAGACAGAGCATGCTTATCCGGTTAACTCAGCAAGCCGCAAGAGGAAGCATATGTCAAAGCTTCCCAAAGACCATTGACCACAAGATATTGTGGTCGGCTGAAACAACCGGATAAGCATGAGACAGAGAGACTAGACACGGACCCTCAACGATGCAACGATGTCTGGGCGGATGGTAGCTGAAAGACGGCACCGTAGTTGCATGTGCACCGGAGTGCCTGAAGCGTCAATCGTTCAGGCAACAGTCCTGGGTTCTTGTGAAGGGAGGACAGTAGAGAGCAAGAGCGTTGATTTTATTGTCCTCTTGAGCTGGACGTGACAAACATACATGAGGTCAACTGATGGGCATGGTAAAGGCACTGAAGGTTATTGGAGTGATCTGGGCTTTCCTCGGGGCGGCGAATATCGTTCTTGGAACGTATAGCAGTTCGAGGCCAGGGGGACTGCCCACCTTTGGGATCATGTTCAGTATAGCGCTGTTTATCATTCCGGGTCTGATCGTTTACGGAATCGGCGAGTGGAATGCAAGGAAACTGCGTGGATGAGCGAGGATGGTGGTCGGATCAAGCCGGCCCGGAATGAGCAGGGCATGAACCTCGAGATCTTGCACTGGACCTGGTGGAGGTTTTGACCCGGCTGGATTTGTTATTCGACTATATGAAAGCGAAAGGTTCGTGATATCGGTCGTAGCGGGCAGTTTGTGTAACCAGTCCGTCACACGCTTTCCTATGTCAGGCTCCGCCAGGTACACCGACGTCGATTATGTCCACTGCCTTGTCGCGGCTGGTGAGGGTATCCTGCCTGCCGTCATCGTCCTTGCTTCCACTATCTCTCACTCAGAACCAGCGATGAGATTGCATGACCCCTGCCGCATCAGCTATCCCTCTGATGAGAGGGTAGATTGGGAGAGCCGGACACTCCGTACCAGGGAATCGTTAGAAACTCTCTTCGGTGAACCGTGGATCCATGTCGCGCGGTTCAATCGAATCGATCGACGCCATGTCCATGCCGGGGTGTCGATTAAAGTTCCGAAACAGATTGAAGCTTCGGAGGCATTCTACCATTGCCGCTGCTGCTTCTGGCGGCCGAGCAAGACAAGCCGTTCATGCTTGTCGATCTAGCTGAGGAGTTTCTCGGCGCCTATGAGTAGGGTGCGCTACGATTTGCCGTTCCGAACGTCTCAGGGGCGGCGAAGAACCAAACACCGGTGGGAGAGTTCCGCGTAGCCGCAGCCCATCGTACCCATCGATCTTGTCGCTATACGATTGAAGGTACGGACCGACCCTATCCTATGAACTGTGCGCTCCGATTTCATATCACTCGTGAAGGGGAGTCCTCCTGGCTTCATGGGCGTGACGTGTCTGGCTATCGTGCATCCCATGGCTGTATCGGGCTCTATGACGAACCGATGCAGAAGGAGCCGTACGGCGCTCCAAGGGCAGCAAGAAAGTCTTGGTGCCACCTGTGAACGTTTTCTATATTCTGCCAGCGAAGGAGACTTTGATGACAGTCATGACATCCGTGCAGATCACCTCTCCAGGAGGTCCGTTCAAGATCGTCCACGGCCCGGTTCCAGAGCCCAAGCCCAACACGGTTCGCGTGAAAGTCCAGGCCTGTGGGATCTGCCATAGTGACATGTTCGTCAAAGAAGGCCATTGGCCTGGACTCAACTATCCGCGCGTCGCGGGCCATGAGGTGGCGGGAGTGATCGATGCAGTCGGTGCCGGGGTGGTTGCCTGGGAGAAAGGCCAGCGTGTCGGGGTGGGGTGGCATGGCGGCCATTGTGGGCGATGTGCGCCTTGCCATCGCGGTGAGTTTTTCGGATGTCAGAAGTTCCTCGTGACCGGCTTTCATGAGGATGGGGGGTATGCGGAGTACTTGATCGCCCGAACCGAGGCACTGGCGGCCATCCCTGATGTGTTGACACCAACGGAAGCCGCACCGATTCTCTGCGCCGGCATCACCACATTCAACAGCTTGCGTCACAGCGGAGCCAAGGCGGGCGATCTGGTAGCTGTCCAAGGGGTGGGTGGTCTCGGTCATCTGGGCGTGCAGTTTGCCAACAGGATGGGCTTTCACACGGTGGCTATCGGGCGAGGCCAGGACAAGGCCACGCTTGCCTTACAGTTGGGAGCCGAGCGCTACGTGGATGCCGACACAACGGATCCGGCGAAGGAACTGGCGAGTCTCGGTGGAGCCGCCGTGATTCTGGCGACGGCGCCGAGCGGCAAGGCCATGTCGGGCATGATCGACGGCTTGGGGGTCGGGGGGAAGCTCATTGTTCTTGGAGCGTCGACTGATCCCATGACTGTGACACCAATCCAACTGATCAGCGGACGTCGGACGATTCAGGGGTGGCCGTCAGGCACTGCGCGAGATTCCGAGGATGCCCTCAATTTTTGTGCGCTGACCGGTATCCGTCCGATCGTGGAGACCTTTCCGCTGGAACAGGCAGCGGCCGCCTACGATCGTATGTTAAGCGGAAAGGCCCGTTGTCGCGTGGTACTGGGCATGCAGTAGTGGTCTCATTCGCTTGTCCACGACGAGTTCATATTGCGGCAATGTAAGCAGCATGACCTCTTTGCCCAGACCCACAGAGGTTCAACCAAGACACTTTGATGGGCAACGGTTTTATAACCAGGCGCCATTCCAGGAACGAGGATTCTTGGACTTCTTGAAATGGAAACTTTTCTCTGGGGGGACTCAATGGCCGGTTTGGATCGAGAGCGAGCCACAACTGGTGCCAGAGCAACGGGTTTCGGGAGACCGACTGTCAGTCACCTTTGTAAACCACAGTACAGTGTTGATTCAGTACCAGGGGATCAATATCTTGACCGATCCCATCTGGAATCACCGGGCGAGCCCCCTGACCATCCTTGGCCCCAAACGGGTGCGGCGTCCTGGCCTCAGATTAGACGATCTCCCGCCGATCGATCTCGTCTTAATCACTCACAACCACTATGATCACCTGGATATCGAGACCATCAAGTTGCTGGCTGAACGAGGTTCCCCGATTGTCGTGACGGGGCGGGGGAATACCCCTGTGTTGCAAGAGGCAGGGCTGGAAACGATTCAGGAGTTAGATTGGTGGGAGTCGTTTCAGTATCAGGCTCCCAACATCGTGTTCACGCCCACGCAGCACTTTTCGGGTCGTGGTTTGTTCGACAAGCGAAAAAGCCTCTGGGGCGGATTTGTCATTGCGTCACCTGCGGGCAATGTCTATTTCTCAGGGGATACAGGGGTCGGTCCCCATCATGCGCAACTGCGAGCGCGCTTCAAAGAATTTCGGGTTGCCTTCTTGCCCATTGGGGCGTATGAACCACGATGGTTTATGAAAGCCGCCCACATGAACCCGGCAGAAGCGGTGGAGGCTCATCAGCTCCTCAATGCCAACGTGAGTATCGGTATCCATTTCGGCACCTTTGCCAACTTGACCGATGAGGGAATTGAGCAACCGCTCAAAGATCTGGCAGAGGCACTTACCAACATCGGCGTGGATCCAAGGCGCTTTGTCACACTCGGATTTGGTGAGACAAGAGACGACCTCTAGAAAATCGTTCGGGAGAGGCCCAACAGACGTCGCGGGGTCTACCAGAGTAGAACCATTGTTGAAAGTTGGGATCTTACTCAATGGTTATCGCCCGGTGGCGAAGTGGAGGAGGACTGAGTAGTCCCGCTGCCGAACGGTCCCACAGTTCATATCATCGGCCAGGCGCCAGGACAATACTAAGCCACGAATTTCAAGGGGGGGTATGGCGCCAAACCAGGGGATAGACCTGAGAGTCGCTCTGCTATACGACCGATGCCTCCATTTTGAAGTGTCCCGCTACGAAAACACCTGATTCGCCCGTACGAAAATCATAACTGGCAA
>JAOUGT010000180.1 GCA_029865485.1 Nitrospira sp. | reverse complement strand
CTCTCGCCCGACTCCGGCCAAATCAAATCCCAAGTCTGCGAGTCGCTCACGATCCAACACGACTCTCGCTTGTGGCAGGTCGATTTTGAGATCGGTGTCCACGTAGAGAAACTTGCCGCTTTGCCATCCGGCCCCCAGCAGGGTTCCGACGGTGTCGAGCAGCTGCTCAGCCGGTGCGTCGCTCTCAAGGATCAACTCGACGTCATACTGCCCGGGGGTGGGGAGCGGCGGATCGAGTCGCGGGAAGACGCGTAGTCCTGGAACTTGCGAGACGGCGCCATAGACGTCGTTGTACATGGATTCGGTCGAACGTGCACGGTCGTGCCAATCTTTCGTGACGACCCCGCCGAAGCCGCCCCAGGCGGTGGTGAGCGACCAGGTGTAGTCTGTTTCAGGGATGGCGGTAATCGCCTTGACGATCTGAAAGTGCTGGCGATTGGTCGCATGCACCGTGGAGTCCGGTGAGGCTTCGAAGAAGAGGCTGATGTGGTTCTGATCCTCTACGGGAGCCAGCTCCAGACGTGAAAAATGATAGAGCGGCCAGGCCGCAACCATGATGAAGACGGCAGCGGCCACAATCCCCCAATTCATCGTGAGGGCGACATCGAGCAGTTTGGCATAGACCCCTCGCGCTTCTTCGAATCGGTGGTTGACGAATCTGGTCAACCGGCCTTCTTGACCTTCAGGATGTACGAATCGCGAACTCATCACCGGTGAGAGGGTGATGGCAACGATTCCGGACAACACCACGGCGACGGCCAGCGTGATGGCGAACTCGAGGAACAAGGATCCGGTAAGGCCACCTTGAAAGCCGATGGGAGCATAGACGGTGGCGAGTGTGATCGTCATGGCCACGATGGGCCCGAGCAGTTCACGCGCGGCCACTTGTGCGGCCTCGATTCGGGATTTGCCCAGACGGACGTGCCGCTCCACGTTTTCCACCACGACGATGGCATCGTCCACGACCAGCCCAACCGACAAGACGATCGCGAGCAGTGTGAGAAGATTGAGACTGAAGCCGAACGCGCTCAGGAAGAGTGCGGCTCCGATCAGCGAGACCGGTATGGCCACCAGGGGGACCAGAGCGGTGCGGACCGATCCCATAAAGAGAAAGACCACCAATGCGACGATCAGAATCGTCTCGGACAGGGTCTTGGTGATTTCCGTCAAGGCGTTCCGGATAAACATGGTGCTGTCCCAGACGAGTTTCATGTCGATATCGCTCGGCAACGTCGGACGGATCCGGTCGACCTCGTCGCGCAGGCGGTGTCCGACCTCGATCTCATTGACCCCGGGCACCGCCCAGATGCCGAGGTACACGCCCTCGGTTTCATCGTATTTGGCGATGACGTTTGCCTCTTCCGCGTCCCGCTCGATCCGCGCCACATCCTTGAGCCGTACGATGGCCCCGTCCCGGTCGGCGATGATCAATTCCTCGAACTCGCCGGCCGAGCGCAGATCGGTATTCGCCAGCAGATTGATCTGGACGAGATTGCCCTTGGTGCGGCCGACCGCGGCGAGGTAATTGTTCCGTCGGAGCGCCCCTTGAACATCACCGGGGGACAGATTGAATGAGGCCAGACGATCGGGATCGATCCACACCCGCATGGCAATCTGCCGCTCACCTTCGAACGTCACCCGTTGGACCCCGGGTAGCGTGGCCAGTTGCGGTTGCAATGTGCGCAGGAGCCAATCCGTGACGGCAGGAACCGTGCGTTCCTGTGAACTGAAGCTGAGATAAAAAGAGGCATAGGGGCGATCGGCCCGTTGTATCTCAATCGTGGCCGGTTCGGCTTCCGGGGGCAGCTCCGCACGCACCTGTTGCAGTCGTGCCGTGACCTCGGCCAGGGCTGCCGTACTGCTGTGGTTCAGCTTCAAGTGAACCGTGACGGTGCTGACCCCCGCGCGGCTGGTCGATTCGACATAGTCCACGCCGCTGATGGCCGAGACCACCCGTTCGATCGGGGTGCTGATAAATCCACGAATAGTTTCGGCACTGGCCCCGTAATACAGGGTGGTGATGACGACCAGTGAATTCTCGATCTTGGGATACTGTTGAACCGGGAGGGAGGTGAGGGCCTTCCAGCCCGCGAGGAGGATGACCAGGTTGACGACGATCGCCAAGACCGGATGGACAATGAAAATATCGGTGAAGGATTTATTGGTGAGAGGCTGTTTCATGGTTGGCGCATGCGCGATCTGTCGACCTAGTGCGAAGCTTGAGTTGACGGACTCTCGGGTCCTGCTGTAATGGCGACCAGGATACCGTCGCGGAGTTTAAAGGACCCGACTGCGGCGACCTGGTCACCGGCCGTCAGGCCTGCAAGAATCACCATCTCATCGCCGGACATCGTTCCACTCTCGACTTGACGTGCACGTACCCTGGTCTGGCCGTCTTGGGCCTGTGTGACGACAAATACCTGATCGCCTCCTGGGCCCTTGCGTAGGGCGCTCACGGGAATTGCGACGACCTTGCGCATGGCACCAACGGGGATTCGAACCCGCAGGGAGGCGCCAGGAGACGGGAGAGGACTAGTCCCTTCGATACGGGCTCGTACCATGGCATTCCGAGTGGTCGGATCCACGCGAGCGTCGATCGCGACAATCTTGGCTTTCATCGCCTGGGCTTGACCAGCCGTCAGGACCTCCACAGCCTCGCCGACCTGTAAACTGCCAGCGACCTGTTGTGGGACGGCAAAATCCACATGCACGGCGTCACTGACACCTTGGAGCGTCGTCAACAGGGTTCCCTCATCAAGATACTGGCCGGGATGGACATCCGCGATTCCCACAAGGGCTCGGAATGGGGCGCGGATCGTTTTCTTTGCAATGATAGCCTTGGTCCTCGCGATCTGAGCCTGGGCCACATCCAAATCGGCGCGTGCCCGATCCACTTCTTCCTGCGTGGTGGCCAGTTCCTGGCTCAGGTTTTGTCGGCGATTGAGAATTGTCCTGGCGAGTGCCACCTGAGCTTCTTGCGCGCGCAGGTCCGCTTCCTCGACCGAGACATCGAGCGCTACCAACAAAGTTCCGGCTTCTACAATTTGTCCTGGTCTGAGGCGGACGTCACGAACTGTGCCGGCTAGTTCGTTCTTCAGCGAAATCGATCGCAGCGCGAGGACCGTTCCGATCGACGTCGTGGTCGGTCGATGGTCGATGGTTCGTGCGATGGCGACCGTGATCGATTCCCTGGGTTCCGGCTGGTTTGCCGAGGCAGCTTGTTCACCTTGGAGTGATTCATATTTCCATGCAGCCAATCCAACTCCGAGGAGAATGACGACCAAGACAAGTACGACTGAGGCGATCCAATTCTGGCGATTCATAGTCTCGTGTACTCGTTCGTATGTCTCACAGGCCGTGATATGTGTTGGGTCCCCTGAAGCTGGCAGGAGGTTGTGATGAGTCCAATAGCTTCAATTCGTGACACCCAAGGCATCAAGCCCACAATATTACCAAAGTTTGGCTCGCTATGGTGCTAGGACTCGGTTCTTTCTGGGCAGACTTAGGGCTGGCCTGGCGAATCTAGAAACCAGGCCAATCGTATGGCATGAACAGATCAGCGACTGCACCCGCTTTTCGATCAACGGATGGCAAGCGGATGCTCGATAGCAATGGAGGAGACGGATTACCGGCTAGGGCTTCACGTCCGCTTCCCACGAGATGTTGGCGGGACACCATTGCCAGATGCCAAGGGTGATGATACGGGTCAATCCGGCCGGAATGCAGGCCGTGCGGTTCACTTCTACTTTCCGGTTGATCAACTTCGTTGGATCTCCGCATCGCTTCAGATAGTCGTCAGCCTTGATGTCATGGAGGTTGGCATGGGGCACGACAAAAGCGACCACCGGGACAGGCAGGACGGCGATCGAAGAGTCATCGACTCCTTGAGAGCCTGAGCAATGGGCCTGGGTTTTCGGATATCTGACGTCGTCTCGGACCAGCGCCGTCGTACAGCCTGCGAAGAACAGCGATGAACTTGCCAGCAGTGCGACCCACCCCTGTCGACCTTGCGTCCAGATCATGAGCAACCTCCCTGTTGATCGGTCATGTCTCTTAGACGAAGGCTACTTACAAACGTAAACGCCGTCAAGTGAATGACTGGTCGAGAGAATACTGCTTGACGGCGACGTGAGAACGACGGTATCCCAGAGACCATGTCTCAACCTTCTACAACCATGGCCTATGGTTCCGTCGTCCTCGCGGCGGTCCTCTGGGGTGGGTCGATCGTGGCACAGAAGTTGGCGCTCACCTCATTCTCCGCAGTGGAAGCCTCGGTCCTTCGTGATATCGGAGGACTGGCCATCCTACTCGTGACCTGGTGGTCACAGGAAGGCGGCGCAGTCAGGTTGAGCGTTGCCGATGTTCGGCTGCTTGGGCTGCTGGGGCTTGGTGTGTTGGGCAATCACTTGCTCATCCTCATGGGGTTGAATTATGTGAGTGGTGCCGTGGGTGGAGTGATCATCGGAGCGAGTCCTGTGGTGACGTCCCTGCTCTCGGCCATGTTGATTCGAGATGTGCCGTTGCGTGCGGTCTGGGTCGGTGCGGTGCTGTCCTTCGCGGGGGTTGGTGTGGTCTCCGTGGCAGGGTTCCAGGCGGCCGGTGATCAACCGCTGTTGGGCAGTGCGTTGGTCTTTCTAGGCGTTGTGAGTTGGGCGCTCTATAGCATCGGGAGCCGTACGATTATGGAGCGCATGTCGGCTTTGACGGTGAATTGGACGACCTTGCTGGTCGCCACGGTCTTGCAACTCCCGCTGTTATGGACAGATCAAAAAGTGATGAACGCCGGGCTCGGATCGGTGTCCACGTCCGATTGGTTGGCGCTGGGGTACCTGGTGGTTTTTGCCACGGCGGTGGCGCAACAGGCTTGGTTGTTCGGTGTCAAAGGTGTCGGTCCGTCACGGGCCTCGGTGTTGGGCAATCTGACCCCGGTGGCAGCCATTGGACTTTCTGCGTTGATCTTGGGGGAAGCCATTGGTTTGATTGAAATTATCGGAATCTGCCTCATCCTTGCCGGGGTGTGGGTCGTCAATCGTCAAACGGCTGATCTCAAGAGCTAGACTCTTTCCATTCTCATCGGCGCTGTCTCATGTGTGCCCCCGATCGCCGCTTGTAGTATCATGCGTCATTCATTCCTCCCTGTACCACTGGCCCATCGCTTTCTCGCTGGGGATTAACACAGGACTCTGCAATAGCGCCTCAAGGGTTGCAATGAATAGTTACATCGCCAAACTCCTGATTGTAGCCGTGCTCATCCTGACTATTGTTTCTGACGCGCTCACGCCGTTAGGAGTGGCCGTCTGGGTGGGGTATGTATTTGCAGTCTTATTGACTTTATGGGAAGAACGGCCGAGTGCGCCCTATATAGTCGCAACCGTTTCGACGGTTCTCCTCCCGATAGGGTTTATGCTGTCGAAGCCTGGGACGATCGAACTCGAGATAGCGATTTTCAACCGAGTTGCCTGTACCGCATATGTGTGGATCATGGCATCTCTTGTTGTCCGAGTGAAGAATTCTAGACTGGATGATGCGACAAGGCGCCTCGGGGCTATCGTCGACGGCAGTGACGACGCTATCGTGAGTTTGAAACTGGATGGAAAAGTGATGTCTTGGAACGCTGGTGCCGAACGGATCTTCGGATATTCGGCGAAAGAGATGCTGGGGAATTCCGTTGAGAGGATTCTTCCCGCGGATGACCTTGAGAGTGGAGCATGGGTCCATCCTGTATTACGGGGAGAGGGAAGCATTCAGAGCTATGACGCAGTCAGGATCAGCAAGGACGGACGCCGAATCGATGTCTCGATTACCATGTCACCACTCAAGGACGGGACCGGCCGGATTGTGGGGGTCTCGAAAATTATGCGGGATATCGGCGAGCGAAAGCGAGCCCAGCTGTTGTTGCGAAAGACGCTTGATGAGTTGGAAAAAACAGTTCAGGAACGAACCACCGAATTGAGCCAGGCGAACCGCTTGCTTCAGGAGCTTTCCAGTCGCCTGATGCAGGTCCAGGAAGAAGAGCGGCGCCAGCTCGCGCGGGATCTACACGATGAAGTCGGGCAGTTGTTGACCGCGTTGAAGATCGATTTGCAAAATGCTCAACATCATTCGGACCACCAATCTTCCGCCGGTGCGTTCACGGATAGCTTGGGGCTGGTGGACCGCCTGCTGACTCAGGTGCGCACGCTTGCGTTGGATTTACGACCGTCCATCCTGGATGATCTGGGTTTGGTGCCGGCGCTTCGCTGGTATGCTAATCGGCAAGCCCAGCGGAACGGCTGGACGCTCCAGCTCAATGTCGAAGAGGGCATCGGCCGGCTTTTGCCGATGATTGAGGTGGCCTGTTTTCGCGTCGTGCAAGAAGCGCTCACGAATGTCTCAAAATACGCCGGCGCGAAGACCATTGAGCTCGTATTGCGTCGACAGGCCGACGAGGTTATCCTCATCATCCATGACGATGGTATTGGGTTTGACGTCGCTGCGGCCCGGCAACGCGCGCAGGAGGGGGGCAGCATGGGACTGTTTGGGATGCAAGAACGAGTACGTCTAGCCGGAGGCCTCTTGTCCATTGTGTCCGCACCTGGGCGGGGGACCAGTCTTGAGCTGCGCTTTCCGCTTGTGGATGAGGCCTTGGCGACGAGCGATGCGTTGGGAAAGGTGAATATTCCATGAGCGATCTGCGAGTCATGATTGTCGAGGATCATGCGCTGGTGCGGGCTGGTATGCGCGCGCTCCTGCAAAAGATCGGTGGCATTGAGGTCGTTGCTGACGTGGGGGATGGATGGGAAGCCCTCAAGGCTGTCCAAGCGAACGCGCCGGACTTGATTTTGATGGATATCGCCATGCCGGGATTAAACGGACTCGATGCGACTTCCCGGATCATGAAGGAGTCCTCGACCACGCGTGTGATCCTGTTGTCGATGTATGCCAATGAAGAATACCTTCGACAAGCGTTGCGGGTCGGTGCGTCTGGGTATGTGTTGA
>JAOUGT010000179.1 GCA_029865485.1 Nitrospira sp. | reverse complement strand
TTTTTGTGGGCAGAGTTTTCGATCTGACCGCGCACGCGACACCCACTATCCGAACGTTCGATTTCACCGTGAATCGGCAGTGTGAAATCAACGGCCCCTGTTAGGCGGCTTTCGCTCGCATGTGGTTGCTGCGATTCAGCTCGATCAATGGGTCAATGATCAAGCCACAATTCACACAACGAAGAATGACCGTACTGGACGATACCGCCGGTTGCCGCTCTTGAATCATCAGTCCTTTGCATTTTTGACAGGTCATGGAGTTCCTCCTCCTGATAATGATGACCGTACTTTCTTAACACTGGAACATTAACGTCATGTTAACGGTCAGTTAAAACTATCTAATACTCTTTCTGGTCTCCTTAGCTTCAATGGGACTTCACCCTCTGTTTTCAGAACCTTGCACAAGACGATGTGCAATTTTTCAACGAGCAGCATCACGGAACGTGTCATGCCCCCTTCACCTACCTCACCACGAATATCCTAACTCAACACAACTCTCGGCGCCTGCAGGAGAATGCATGAGCCTGAATACACCTATGCCGGTACTGACCAATGAAATAGGCACGATGACATGACAGATCGCCCCGCCACTATCGTCATCGTGGGGGCAGGCGCAGCGGGTCTCACCGGCGCAATCGCTGCTGCACAAACTCTCGCACATGAAGGAAGTGCCGGTTGCATCCTCCTCTTAGAGGGCGCGAAGCACATTGGAGCGAAGATTCTGGTGTCGGGCGGCGGACGTTGCAACGTGACTCACGACATCGTCACGCCGAAAGATTTTTTCGGAAATCGCCACATCATCCGAAATGTGCTGGCAGCGTTTCCGGTTGAACGAACAATCGCCTGGTTTGCCTCATTGGGTGTTGAATTGAAGCGTGAACCGACGGGCAAGCTCTTTCCCGCAACTGACAAAGCACGCACGGTGCTGAACGCATTGATCGATGGCGCTCGACGCGCCGGTGTAACGATCTGTCCGGACCACCGCGTGCGTGAAGTTATTCGCACTGAGACAGGGTTTCTGGTGCAACACAGCCAGGGCATCACACATGCCTCCCGTGTCATGCTTGCCACCGGTGGTCAATCGCTACCCAAAAGCGGGAGTGACGGATTTGGATTTGAGCTGGTACGCAGACTTGGGCATCAGATCGCTCCAACCGCACCGGCATTGGTTCCGTTGGTGCTTGACCACTCCATGTTTCAGGCAACCCTCTCAGGCCTCTCCCATGATGTGGAAATCACCACGCTCATAGACAGGCGGGAAGTGGACCGCCGCACGGGGAGCCTCCTCTGGACCCATGTTGGCATCAGTGGTCCCGTAGTGTTAGACGCCAGCCGCTTCTGGACCTTGGCAACGAAACGGGGCGCCTCTATCGAAATGTACGCCAACTTTGTTCCCGGGCAGTCAGCTGATACGCTTCGCGAATGGTTCATAGCCCAGGCAACTCAGCATCCCAAGCGTTCACTGGTTCGCACACTTTCAGCCTTGGTCCCAGATCGCTTTACCGAATCCCTCTGTCGTCACCAGTCTTGTGAGCCGCAGACCGCGGTGGCTCAGATCCCACGCATAGATCGAGAACGGATGCTGAATGCGCTCACTCGGTTTCACCTTCCAATCATAGGTGACCGTGGCTGGAACGTGGCAGAAGTCACTGCCGGTGGGGTTCCACTGGAGGAGATCAACTATCGAACGATGGAATCAAAACTGGTTCCTGGTCTCTATCTACTTGGGGAAATGCTTGCTTGTGACGGAAGAATCGGAGGATTTAATTTTCAATGGGCTTGGACAACAGGTTGGCTGGCTGGAAAATCAGCAGGGAGGAGTCTTATCGCGGACACGACTCCCGTTCACCCTGCATCATCGCCAGAATGATCTGTCTTTTTCGTACCCCCTGATCGTCCAGAGTAATTACCACGCGCCTGCTTCTGCCTCCGAACAAGTTTTCGCTCTCGGGAGGGGGCGATACCGGGTCTCTCCGTCCTCCCGGGTTGGCCCGTTCGACGGCAACATCGTGACCTGAAGCGTTTCGTCAGTCACGCCGTCGTTGCGGCTCCGTAGGACCCCCTCGCGATTCAACATCTTGACCGCATTCGTGCGTGAAACAATCGGGGGATATTCTCTGAATTGGTCTGCCGACACATATGGAACCTGGATGGTGACAGGGCGACGTTTGGTATAAACGAAGTCCCGCAGATTGTCGTCGATGGGAGTCTTGAGGGTAACGACCACCGAACTTTCTGCCGGCAAGGTCGCAATCGAGATGACATACAAGGGTTTCATATCGGGTGGTGATTCCTTGTTACCCGTGACAACCAGGGTGGGAGCGGCCATCAGCTGTGTCGTCTGATTGATGGCAGGAGACCGGACACCGACGCGGAGACTCGTCAAATCACGATTGGACACATTTTCAAGCAGAAGCTTAATGAGTACCCAGCCCTGTGGATCGAGTGTCTTTACCCGCCCCTTCGGGACAGACTGTTCTTCCCGTCTGATGCTGCAGTCAGAAACCAGATTGCGCCGTTCGAAGAAATACAGCGTATTCATGCCCTGTGACTGAACGCCCCGCTCATAGGTGTAGAACGACACCCCAACATGAATCATCGTTGGCCGAAACCACGCCACAACCGTAGGAAGCACAAAGGGGACGAAGGCAGCAAGAAGGCCAAGAATGGCGATCTTGCTGAGGAGGCTTTGCCGCCAGTACCACATCCATCCCCTTTTTAGACTTTCCATGCAAGGCTCATTTGATTGCGTCAACCCACCGGTAGTAAAGATACGCTCTTGGAGGAGCTCCCGACAAGGTAAGACTTGGACTTGACCATCAACACTCCCATTCGCCATGCTGTTAGGCTATACGCTCAGGAGAGACAATGCCGGAGGGAATACAGGAAGACACGGCCGAGAAACATCACCGTCTCACACTGCGGTGGAAGGTGATGCTGACATTGAGCACCGTCCTCATTATGCTGGGCATCGGCATCGATTGGTCACCACCGCAGGATGCCAGCCTGCCGGACACATCCTCGTTCCTCGTCATCCTAGGAATACTTCTCGGCTTTGGAGGAATGTTGACGGCAACTCGGCGGTAAAGGATGCGCCTGTTTGGGACAGAACCAGGCCCCGATCTCTGACGACTGCTCACGCAGGCCCTACTATCGATTCCCTCCCTGGAGTTGGACTGCGCTGACACCATAGGGACTGAAGAAGGCCAGCACCTTGTCGCCGACCTTGAACAGGGCCCCAAGTTGAGTCTGTTGGGTAAGATTCAGGATATGAAGCTGCCCTTTGTCGTCCCGAATCACCATTGTTCCAGGAATCCCTGTTGTCAGTGAAATCACTTCTCCTTGGACTGGGGGAAGCGCAATAGCGGAACTTGGCACGCTGCCCATCGTCACGGCCAGAAACATCAGACTGCCCACTATTCGGAGTACAAACCTCTCCATGACGACATCTCCTCTCCACTCAACTGCACACGGTAGGTCACCTCGCGAGGAACATGATTATTGATAGCTTTTCTTAGCTCTGAACATTGACTGTCATTCTATCAGGATGCGAGGGTTCTAGGGACACCTCGTCTATTCGCAGAAGACCAATCAGTGCATCGACCTACTGCATCCGAAATCGGCTGGATCGTATCTCAGAGAGCCATTCCATGTTCAATATGCCTCTCTCCCCCCCTGCCAATTCGTATAACGAACAAGATTTCCTTCACCACATCGGACTTGCCATCGACCATCCAAACAGTGCACTATCCTCTCTCGCGTGCTTCGAACTCTGGTGTGACAGGCTGATTTTAGTAGCATAGCTACTTGCTCAAAACCACATCCCCCTCTTTTGAGGTAAATATTTCGAGGAAGGCGCTCAGCTACTCTCCCGGCTACCCTTGCATTAACAACCTGATGGGCACAAATACAGGGAGCTTCCATGAGTCATCGAACAGATCCCATGCGGCGACATAGTCGGTTTCCAGTGAGCTGGCCCGTGTTGTATGGAGATGGCGCATTTCTCGCAGAGGGAACAGTCCTCGATCTGACTGCTCGTGGTTGGCGAATCGCCGGATCAATGCCGGTCCTACCAGGCATGCAGCTGACGCTGAAGGTGTCAGTCCCAGACAGATCCACCCCGCTCTGTGTTCATCGTGCGATCGTGCTGTGGGTGAGGGAGCATGAGTTTGCCATTGAAGCGAGCGAGATCGCCCCAGACGATCAAGCCTGGGTTGCCGAGTTCCTTCGGCACAAACTCGGACTCATGTGGATGCCGCAAACCGTTGACCAGAAGCCTTCGCATCAAAACAGAGCGACACAACCCCATGGTGAACCCCTTCCACCACAGTCTTCTCTTCCATCCTTGGAAGACATCCTACGCCGGGTCGCTGCAGCCGATCTCGCTTCGACCATGATGACGACGAAGGCACATCAAACTAGCGGCTCAGACATTCCCCAAGGTGAGATCAACATGCCCGCCGACGATGTGCCTAAGAAAAACTGGTGTGAAGCACGGTACATCGTTCGACGCATGATCGCGATCAAGGCTGTTCGTGTCCAAACCGGTCGAAATCCGGTTCCAGAGAATTAGCCCTTCCTGCCAGACAGCCTGGCTCTCCTGTCACCACCCTCTCAAGAAAATGGGGGAGCTCTCTTGCGAGGTCACCATTTCCCCCAGCGAAAAACCATCGTGATGGCTGTTCCGTCACAGACATCCCACCCTTCAGACACTGCTTGGTCACGGTGGTCACTGGAAATCTTCAAACAAGCGAAGCTGATTCGGTTGTCCGATTCCTCGCATCCAAGCCGGTATTCGTCGGGGTTTCTTTGGCTTCAGGGATGGCGGACCACTTTCCAGCAACGCTTGCGCCGTGAGCCAGGTTCCTATCAGTTCGAAATGGGCGAGATCCTTTTCCCGAAGATTTGAGCTCCATTCTGAACTGGCTCGTTTGCCCACTCCCGTCGGTCGACTCAAGTAGCGCAACTGAAAGAACCATTCGCCTGACCAGCTGGTACCAACGTGATGCACAACGGCAATGACGCCCAGCCGTTCGCCGGTAGTCTGCCTAACATAGACACCGAGACCAATATCACCACGACTTACCATTGTAACCCATGGTTACACTCTTGATGATCTGCGGTCAATCAGTGTAAATGCCTGATATTATAGTTCTAACTATTTTTAATGATGATTCGGACAGATCCACCTGAGCGATGCGTAGATACGGCAAGATCCTTGTCACATCATTCCATAGCCATCCAGCTCCATCAGTATTCGAGACCCCGCATTTCTGCATTCTGATCCATACACATCTCTACACAAAAGCAGACCAAAGTCCGTGACCATTTCACTGATCCCGGTGAAGACTCAGTGATCCAATCATGTTGAAATCGTGGATTTATTGAAATGAGGAGCATGGTCGCCCCAGAGAACCTGAGTCGGAGGCACCATCTTTGCGTTTACCCAATAGGCAACCAGATGGTACGTGCGAATGAAGGCATGCCATCGGTTCAAGATTGCTGTCAGAAAAATAACGAGTGGCAGCAGATTACGGAAGGAACTATAGGAAATGAACCAGTCTATCTCATCCACGTGGGCCACCAACTTTCAAGACCAATTGCGTGGCACATGGGCCCATCAAATCTACAATGGTGTCCGAAAGGCAAAGCGTGCCCTACTACGCCAATCCGAAGGAGAGGCCATTCTATTAGCACGATACCATCGGGTGCAGGGCAAACCTCTTAACATGAAAGCCCCGAAAACATTTACAGAAAAACTATTCTGGAGAATGATTTCCTGGAATCGAAGCGTCAATCCTATCTTTACACGGCTGACCGATAAGTATTCAGTGAGAACTCATGTGGCAGATGCCATAGGCAGTCAGTATTTAATCAAGCTCTTGTGGTATGGCGAGACTCCTCAGACCATTCCGTTTGAGAGACTTCCAGCCCACTACGTCATGAAACCGAGCCATTCAAGCCAACGAGTGATTGTGGTCCGGGGACAGACTAAACGAACTGACCTCATGGCCAGCGCGTCGGGCTGGTTGAACTCCAATTACTACTGGAGCGCACGGGAGTATCAATACTATCAGATCAAACCAGGGATCATGATTGAGGAATGCCTTGAACATTCAGACGGGAGTCTTCCTCTTGACTATAAGATCTGGTGTTTCAATGGGGCACCAGAGATCATTCAAGTGATCAACCATACGCGGGACATGAGCTCATTCTTTGACACGAGATGGACTCTCTTAGACCTCTCCAACAAAGAAGGTCGGGCGCAACCGCTGATCGCAAAGCCCGCCAACCTTGAAGAGATGATCGCCGTTGCATCGAGGCTCTCGGTTGGTTTTGGGTTTATCCATGTCGATTTATACAATGTCAACGGAAGAGTCTATTTTGGAGAGTTAACCTTTACCCCTACGGCTGGACACATGAAATTGCAACCAGACAGCTGGGATGCCGCGCTCGGGGAAAAGTGGGATTTGTCACTGGAACATCGGCCGCCAGCTGGCCGAGGGTGAGGAAGCTGCCACCTCTTGCTTGCCTTAGCTCCTGATGAAACTCCATCAAGAAAAGTAGAAAGCCCCGCCCAGAAGGGCGGGGCTTTCTAGAAGAGGTCTAATTGATCAACTCCTCGCTTCTTCGCCTCATGAAACCGAATGTACTTCCGGATTACGTCGGCGGTCACCTTATCCCCCACCGTCCAGACAAAATAGCCATCCTCCCAAAACTCCCCGCCCCACAACTGCTTTCGAACCTCCGGAAACTCTTCCCGAATCTCCTTGGCGCTGACCGCTTTCAGCAGCCCCACCACGACACTGATCGAGTACCGCGGTGGAAAACTCAGAAACAGATGGACATGGTCCTTGTCGACCTCCAATTCTTCCATCTCAAATCCATGATGCGCGGCAATCTCGCAAAACACCTCCCGCACTCGCTCCCGAATCGCTCCCTGCAACACCCATTTCCGATACTTGGGTGCCCAGACCAAATGATACCGGGTGTCGTACACACAGTGGCTGCCTCGTCTGATGGCCATGCCACGACTCTACCGGATTCTTGCTGCC
>JAOUGT010000178.1 GCA_029865485.1 Nitrospira sp. | reverse complement strand
TCGACCGGTCGCATCCTAACAAAAGTACTCCGGAGCAACAAGCAGAACGAAAAGCCTCTCAAAGCTGATTATCCGGACACCATGCGGAGTCCCGGGATCTTTAAGGCTCGGACGGCGTCTCGAAGGACCTCGATGACTTGAGGGCGGGGGTACCCACGCCGCCAGGCGAGACCGATCCGGCGGCCCGGTACGGGGTCCGCCAGCTTGATCGCGACCAGGCGACTGTTTTGGTGCTTGGGGGTGAGGGCGCTGCAGGGCATCACGGTGATCCCAAACCCAGAGACTACTATTTGTCGGATCGTTTCAAGAGAGTTTCCTTGCCAACCTTCTGCATCGGAGCGGCTGAGCTCAGGGCACGCCTCCAGGACTTGCTGTCGGAAGCAGTGACCGGCATGAGGCAACAGGACTTTCTCAGTCCCTAACTGTCGGGAATCGAGTAACTTCTTTTTTTGCCAGGGGTGTCCGATAGGGACCACGGCCTGAAACGGTTCGTCATACAAGGTGGCGGTCTGGATGCCCGGCTCCTCGAAGGGTAGGGCGATTATGATGACATCGAGTTTTCCACTCTTCAACATCCCAGCCAAGTTCTGGGTGAGGTTTTCTTCCAGTTCAAGCGGCATTTTGGGCGCACGTACATGGAGTAATGGAACCAGATCCGGCAGGATATATGGACCGACTGTTGCGATCACGCCGAACCGTAGCAGCCCATTGAGCTGATCTTTGCCTTGAGCGGCAAGAACCTTGATGTGCTCCGCCTCGTCCAGCACGCGCTGCGCCTGCTGGATGATGTGCTCACCCAGTGCGGTTAGTTCCACCCTGTTCTGACGTCGCTCAAAAATCGTTGTGCCTAATTCCCCTTCGAGTTTCTTAATGGCCAGGCTTAACGCGGGTTGCGTAACGAATGCGCGTTCAGCAGCACGTCCAAAATGACGATCCTGGGCCAGAGCGACGATGTACTGCAACTCTGTCAAAGTCATCCCGCCCTCCTTCCATTATCTATGAGTAATATTTATCACAAGTATTGATATTATCAATTGGATTAATTTTGTCAGCGAGGGTACCTTGCACTCAAGCGTGTAACACCGGTCGGGGCGATGGATGAATCGGAAGGAGGATGTCATGAGAGTGAGTCGCATGGGAACGATAGGAGTTCCATCGACAATGGCAGTGGCCGGGGCGCTTATGGCTTCGAGTGGCTGCAGGCTCGTCGGCTCTGTGGCACGGGTCTACTGGTAAAGACTGCGTAATCATGAAGAGTGCGAGGTTTCTCCACGGCTTGCAGATTGAGTCGATGGGACAAGTCATGATATGACTGCCCAAGATAGACGAGTGTTCGGGCTATGAGTTCCTATCCAGCGATGGGTGAGGCGAGATCAAGACGAGTGAGATGGAGTGAGTGGGCCAGGGGTGGGTATAAACACACACATCAATGTGTGCAGAGAGGAGGATGTGATGACACTGAAGATATCAGGGAGCAGAGTGCTGATGGGGGTGTTGGCCGTTGGAATGGTGGTGGCCGCACCACTCGCCCCGATGGTTGGAGGCGAGTGGAAGGGGAACCAGGCATTGGCAGCAGAGCCTGTGACCTTGCCGACGATTCCAGGATTAGAGGATCCGAATACCTATGTGCCGGCGGATAACCCGCTCACGAAGGAGAAGATTGAATTGGGGAGGGCGCTCTTCTTCGATAAGCGTATGTCAAAGGACAACACGATTGCCTGTGCTAGTTGCCATATGGCGAGCAAAGGCTTTGCGGACGGCATGCGGGTCTCGACCGGAATCAAGGGCCTCAAGGGTGGTCGGAGTGCACCGGTGTCGTTCAATCGGGTGTACAGTAAGGCCCAATTCTGGGATGGTCGAGCGGCGACACTTGAAGATCAGTCTATCGGGCCATTTGCCAATCCCATTGAACACGGGTTCGCCAGCCATGATGAAATGGTTGCCAAAATGAAGAAGATGCCCGGTTATCGGAAGCTCTTTCAAGAGGTGTTCGGCGGAGAGATCACGATTCAGGACGTCGGTCGAGCCGTCGCCAGCTTTCAGCGAACGGTGCTGTCCGGGAACAGTGCGGTGGACAAGTATGACATCGGCGGAGATCAAGCGGCTTTGAGTGATTCTGCAAAACGGGGGCTTGAACTATTCCGTGGAAAGGCCCGTTGTACGCGATGCCATTCGGGCTTCAACTTCACGGACGAAAAATTCCACAACTTAGGCATTGGCTGGGACACCAATTCGGTGGATCTCGGTCGGTACATGGAAACAAAAAATCCGGAAGATATTGGAGCCTTCAAGACGCCGACCTTGCGGGAAATCGCCAGGACCGCTCCCTACATGCATGATGGGCGGTTCAAGACCTTGGAAGAGGTGGTGAAGTTCTACAACCAGGGCGGCGTGAAGAATCCACACCAGGACAATACGATCATCCCGCTGGAAATGACGGATGAGGAGCAACAGGATTTGGTGGCCATGCTTAAGTCGCTCAACGGCGAAGGGTGGCAGCATGTCTCCGCTCCGAAGTCGTTCCCAAAATAACTCGAATCGTTCACGATGATGGAGTGAAAGGGAGGGCCATCGCAAGATGGCCCTTTTCCTTTAGGTCTGAGGCGAGACCGTAGGATCAATCATCTGGAGGAGATAGCGGCGGAGGATAGCCTGCTCGATGCGGGAGCGTCCCCGATCCGGGGCTGGGAACCGAAGTACAAGATGAATCTTGCCGGATTCCGGCAGTTGAATGGTGATGCGCGGTTCCGGGGAAGGGGCCTCGAGAAGGTTTGCTTGCTCTAGGAGCTTCATTTGCCGAACGGCTTCTTCCATGAACGGCGCGCATTCGGCTTTTGCCGCCTCCAGGAGGACACGCTCTGCTCGCTGCCAATCGTCGTCGTTCTTGATTGGCACAACCACCGTATAGAGTCCATATTCCTGCTCGGGGTTTTCTTTGATCAGTGGGTTCGTGAAGAGCAGGCTATTGGGGAACACAGTGACGCGCCCGGTGTACAGGTGGGCGGATTGTCCAGGGCCGATCTCCAACAACTTCGTGGCGAACATGTCATGGTCCAGTACCACTCCACGGTGGCCCGCGATCTGAATTCGATCGCCGACCGCATAGACCTTGCCACCCACCCGAAGGGCTGCCCCGCTCCAACAGAGAATCAGTTCTTTAGTCGCCAGGACCATCGCGGCGGCTAATGCGACCAGTGATACCGCGAACGCCTGAAGTTCGTGCGCCCAGATCATGACCAGGCCAATGAGGAAGGCGAAGACGACGGAATTTCTTGTCGTCACGACCCATCGGCGTTTCGATTCCATCGAAAGTGTCGGGTTCCCTGCGATCCACCGCACGATCAGGGCTCTGGCGGCAATTAAGGTCAGCAGCAGAATCAGCGACTTCAAGCCGTCCAGCGCCACCAAACTGTCGATGGAGAACCATTGGTTCTGGGGCACGGGTGTCCTCTATTTCGCGGTCAGTGTTTCGCGGGTCCCAGGAACGCACTCTTCGCGGTTCCACGTCTTGAGAGTCTTCTCTTCGGAGAAGGTCAAGGTATAGCGGTAGCAATAGAGCGTCGGTTTGGCGGTCTCCGCACCTTTGCCCATCATGCTGGTGAGTGAATTGGAGGCATCACCGAGCATGGAGGACCTCCATGAAGTCAGGTCCTGCTCGCTGAGCGGGAACCGGTAGGTCCACATGCTGTCTCCGCCGAGCGCAGGCGTCTTCGCCGTGTGGGGGGGGCCAAGCCGTTCACGAATGTCTTCTTGGGTCAGCCGGCCGACCCCTTTCTTGAGATACGCATCGCGCCAGGGGCCGCCACATCCAGAGATGCTCATCACAAGTGTGATGACGAGGGGCCACAGAAGGAGGGAGGAACCGGTGTTGGTGATGGAAAATATCGAACCGGGCATGCTGGAGCATACGCTACACTGGACGATCGCCAAGTGCAACTCTCTTGGCATCTTCTGTGGCAGGATCACGCTGATGGCCATAGAACGGTGGGAGACTGGATTTATATGTGGCATTTCTGTACCTTACTCCGCAAGGGGAAATAATGGGCGCGCGACGAATTCTTACCGTGCTCCTCACCAGTGTGGGCTTCTTGTTTTTGCCTGATCGGTTCACTACGGCAACTGAAAGCCGGGTCGTGAAGCCTGAAACGTTTCTCGTTCAGGGAAAACCACAGGACGTGAACGGGGCTAATGGCGATTCCAGGCCTGGAGACAAAGGAAAGTCTTCCACAAACAGATCCACCGTCTCCTCCCCTGAACTTCATGGTAAAGATGAGGCTCCGATGATGCTGGTGCCTGCTGGGGAATTTATCATGGGAAGCGAGAGGGGAGATGAAGACGAAGCCCCTGTGCACCGGGTGTACCTCAATGCCTTCTACATCGACAAGTTTGAAGTGACGAATGCACGATTTGCCAAGTATGTTGAGGCGATCCAGGGTGAGCCGCCGTGGGGATTTTCTGATAAGGAGACTCCGGTGGTCCATGCCGATCGTCCGGTGCGCTGGGTGAGCTGGATGGATGCCATGGGGTACTGTCTGTGGGTAGGGAAACGGCTTCCCACCGAAGCAGAGTGGGAAAAGGCTGCACGCGGGACGGATGAGCGGATATATCCATGGGGGAACGATCCACCGACGCCGGTGCATGCCGTCTATGGGCTCAAGGAAGGTGGTGCAGAGGCGGTGTCGGTCATCGGCAATCACCACATGGGGCAGAGCCCGTACGGGGTGCAGGACATGGCCGGCAATCTCTACGAATGGGTGATGGACTGGTACGCCGAAGATTTTTATTCCAGTTTTCTCAATAGTCCTGCCATCAACCCTCGTGGTCCCAGCGAAGGAACGGCCAAGGTCCAGCGGGGAGGCTCGTACATCAACACCCCCTATCGGCTTCGGTCGTCCTTTCGCACGAAGGGCGACCCGACTGAACAGGATCCGAACGTCGGGTTCCGCTGCGCGCAGGCCATTCCGAAGTAGCCCACCATCGAACGGTCCTGGTTGGTAGCCAGCGAACGCTGAAGAATCCTCAGGCCAAGGCTGCGTGATCACCACCAACAAGGAGGGGGCTGTGAAGCGATATTGTGTACAGCGAGATCACAAGCTGTCATTGGGGCACTACGATCCGAATCACACCGGGGACTATAAGAAGAATGAGCAAGGGAAAGCAAAGGCGAAAGCCGAAACGGCCAAGCTCACTGCGAGGCTCGATGGACTCCAGGAACGATTGTATGCCAATGCCACCCGATCCCTCCTCATTGTGCTGCAAGGAATGGATACGAGTGGAAAGGATGGGACCATCAAGAGTGTGATGTCCGGTGTCAATCCGCAAGGCTGCAAAGTCGTGGCGTTCAAGGCTCCCACCAAGGATGAATTGGCCCATGATTTTCTCTGGAGAGTCCACCGCGAGGTTCCGCCGAAAGGATTTATCGGCATCTTCAATCGCTCGCACTACGAGGATGTGTTGATCACACGTGTACACGGATTGGTCACCGATAAAGTTGCCAAGCGTCGCGTCGATCAAATCAAGGAATTCGAAGAGCTGCTGACTGAGAACGGGACGACCGTGCTCAAGTTCTTTCTCCACATCTCAAAGGAGGAGCAGAAGGAGCGGTTGGAGGCCCGCATTGCGGATCCTGAGAAGCGATGGAAATGGAGCTCCGGCGATCTTGAGGAGCGCAAGTTGTGGGGCGAGTATCAGAAAGCCTTCGAAGACGTCCTCTCGGCCACAAGTACCGAGCGCGCCCCTTGGTATATTGTGCCGGCCAATCGGAAGTGGTACCGCAATCTTGTGGTAGCGGACCGTGTTGTGAATGCATTGGAAGCGATGAACCTCAAGACACCGCCGGCACCGGAAGGTGTGGATTTTGCCAAGCTTAGGATTAAGTAACGGATGGCCAGGCAACCGGTGACGGGGCTGGCACCGCAGTGTGTGCTTGGTCGTGGATGAGGGGCGGAGCCAGGAGGAGTGCGGGCAGGAGCGCCGCGCTCCTCCTTTGTGTTTCCGGAGCCTAGCCCATTCGTTGGACCCTTTTATATGGTGCTGGCGCCTGCTGATCGGCGGAGTGCTCTTCGCCTCCGCACTGGGGAAATCTCTTGATCTCAACGGATTTGTCGAAGTGCTGGTCACCTACCGCCTGTTTCCGGACTGGTCTTTATGGGGATTGGCGCTTGGGATTACGGGCATCGAGTGGGTGCTGGCGGTGTGGATTCTTGCAGGATGGCACTTGCAGACCGGGGCTCTGATCGCTCTGGCCCTGAACAGTCTCTACACGATTGGACTCATCATCACCCTCATCCGTGGCCTCGACCTTCCAAACTGTGGATGCTACGGCGTCTTCTTTCCGCAACCCTTGCGGTGGTATTCCCCGCTCGAAGATCTCGTATTAGTGGGTATCTGCTATGCCCTGAGTGTTGGCTCGGAAGATCGACCGACCTCTTGACAAGATTCCGTAATGAGCGTAGGGAAGAAAGCGCGGCCCATCTATCAATCGAAGTTCGAGAGATCGGGTAGACCGCGCGGCTGCCATCCAGGTCTCTCGATGACGTTATCATGAGAGGAGGGTGGGGATGGACGATACAACGCCACCTGGCCCGTTAGGCCCACCGACAGATGGGAGGGGTTCCCGTCGGTCCTACTAGCCGGTTCTTTGCTGGCTGTGCCTGACGGCACAGAGAACCTTCTCGAAGGTTCAAGCCGATTGAGCAAAGAATCCTTCGGCAGTAGAGGAACACAGGTACCTGGGAGTGCTCAGCTCTCCCCCGACCGGGAACGGTCTAACACCAGTGTCGTGTGGGTCTGAGGGGCCGCAAGAATTAAATTCAATGAATGAACCTCCGGCGTCCTAAGCGCCGATCACGGGCGACCTCCCACCGCAGTGCAAGGTCGCCCGTGCTATTTCTCACCAATCCACTGGAACTTCCACAGTTAGCCGCCTGATCCTCCGAACCGCTTCCCTTTTTCCAGCCGACTGTCCTACCATAGGCGCGTGGTTGAAAAGAAAGCAAAAAAACTTCCGTTGCCGAAGGGGACTAAACGGCGGCGTAAACCGGTTGGTGCCTCGATCGGCCTAG
>JAOUGT010000017.1 GCA_029865485.1 Nitrospira sp. | reverse complement strand
GAGTGATCCGGCCATGGCAGGCCAGAAGCCCAGGCGTGGGATACCCATGATCATGGCGGTGACATAGACGATCCAGGGTGGGACAAACCACATGAGGTTCTTCGCGTATTCGACGGTCGTTGCTCCACCGCCGTTCATGTAGAGCAGGATGAAGGTGGCGGCGGTGATGGCGGGAAAGGTGCTGGCCATAGCAGCAAGGAATGAGTTCCCTTTGGCACCGAGGTAGGTGGACAGGCTGACAATCGTGCCACCCAGCAGAAAGTAGACGACATACTTTGCGAGATCACCCACCGACCATCCTCCTTGTGCTTCCTGAGGCGCGCTTCCTTACTGCCTGTTCCAGGTCTTGCCCTGGCCGGTCTCGCGCGACAGAAACGAAATCTGACAAGATTCTGAACCTAAGCCTGGCGGGTCAGGAATTCATCCTGCCGGGCAGTGAAATGATAGCGGTCTCTGGCCTATTCTGCACCATAATCCCATTAGAATGAGTCGTACCGGCAGGTCTCATCCGATTGTGGCTCGGACAGCGCTGTACATCACGATCACCTCGACGGCGTGGGCCACAATCGTGATCCAGAGGTTGCGGGTTCGGAGCCAGATCAGTCCCCAGATGAGTCCGTCCCAGAGCGCGATCCAATGGAGATGCCGAAAGGTGTTCACCATGAATGGGTCGAATGCAAAGGTCAGCGTTGTTGCGAGCAGTGCCAGGGGAGCGAGCTGTGTCCCGGAGTGAGTCCCTCTCCACTGCTGTTCGTAGTCGGCCAAGCGTCCCAAGAGGAATCCGCGAAAGTTGACCTCCACGAAAAAGGCGATGGCGCAGATGAACCAGGGGATCATCAGCCAGACCGGTAGCCGGCCGTGAGGGGTCTGTTTCAAAAAGATGATGTCGTAGCCGAGTGAGGGGTAGATCGAGAGGATCACGACGGTGTTGAGGCAGCCCAGGGTCAGTCCTGTCAGCAACCCCCACGTCAGTCCGGTGGTGACCTTCGCTCGTTCCAATCCCAAATGAGTTAAGACATCAGATGTGCGCAATGCCCAGACGCCCATTGCCGAATAGGCGAGTAGCTGTGGGGTGAATTGAGCAAGCCACTGAGCTTGGAGACTAGTGGGAAGAGCGTAAAAGCCGAGGGTGGCTCCGATGGGGAGCAGCGCCAGGGCTGCTCCCCTATGGACCATCTGCCCCTCAACGAGCCGGCGGGGCTCGGGCGTCATGGGCTACGAGAGTTCGAGGTGATAGCGGTCCAAGGTGGTCGCCTTGTGCCGAGACAAGTTGGACAACGACTTATTGTAATCCACGATTGCCCGCAACTCGTTCCCCTGTGCGGTAGCGAGGTCGCGTTGGAACTCGAGCACGAAGCGCGTCGTGCTGAGTCCCACTTTCAACCGTTCCTGTTCGGCCTGGAGCTGTTTCTCCGCCATGATGCGTGCGGATCGGGTGGTTTCGATCCGCTTAAAATCCGTCTGCACTCGGCGCACCGCTTCACGAACGCCGACGATGATTTGCTGGCGCACGTTCGCAAGGGCCACTTCAGCGTTTTGGGCCTCGAGCTTCCGCTTATTATAGGTGCTGACGGCAGCTCGGTTCCCAAGGGGATAGCTGAGCACCAATCCGGCGCCGTAGTTGTAAAAGTCCCCGCTGAAATTCCTGGTGAAGGATTCGCTGTAGTCCCCGCCCAGGCCGGCAAGGCCGATCGTGCCTTGAAGGGAGAGCGTCGGAAGCAGCTGGTTTCGCGCAAACTGCTTATTGAGGTCGCCGGTTTCAACGTTCTTCTTGGCTTGTGTGATTTCAGGCCGTTGTTCGATCGCGGTATCGATGGCCTCCTGAAGACTCAGGGGTTCGAGGACAGTGACAGGAGGATCGACTGGTGTGAGGCGGACGTCTTGGCGCAGCTCCTCCTCGCCAGGATTTAAGAGCCGCCGCAACTGATCCTCTTGATCGCGGATGGCTTTTTCGGCCACCAACACCTGTTCCACCCGCGAGGCCACTGCGGCTTCGGCTTGGAGGACATCGACAATGGACATCACACCCGCCTTGGTCTTCGCTCGGTTGGCGGCCAAGAGTTCCTCGGCGGCCTTCAAGGCCGCTTGGGCGACCTTCAGATTTTCATTGGCAAAGACCACTTCCCAATAGGTTTGTTCCACCGAGGTGATCACGGTCATGACTCGATCTCGAAAGACGTGTTGTTCGACGACCGCGTTGTTTTGAGCGACCTTGATGAAGGTCTTGTTGATGGCAATCCCCGCGTTCTTGAGCAGGGGTTGCGTGAAGGTGAAGGCCAGCCCTCCCGTCCAGGACGGGTTGAAGAGAAATCCACGCGCAACGTTTTGGTTGATGCTGCTTCGGGCCGGGCTGTAGTTGACGTCGAAGTTGCCGCCGGTAATCAAGTTGGTCTGTGCATCGACCGTCAGCGAATGATTCCGTTGATCGAAGGTCGTGATTTGACCAAGTTGGTCTACGGTTCCTCCGAACACGGGGCGATTGAGCGGATTCACGGTCCGGTTGTATTGGCCGTTGATACTCAGGTTTGGATCGAACTTTGATTGCTCGATGATGATATCGGCCAAGCGGCTTTCGCGGTTCTGTCGGCTGATGCTGATGTCTAGATTGCTCTGCAACGCCCGAACAGCGGCGTCCGTCAAGGACACGGTTTCACGCCGTTCCGTTGGAATCGGCTGAGTGATGTCCAAACTCCAACTCGTGTGAGGCGAAACAATGCATGCCCATCCTGCGATCACCATGATCGTGAAACGATAGTAAAGAACCGAGGATGTGCCATTCATAGATGCCTCCTTGATCACAGATCGATAGAGGAGCATACTATATTTGGTTGGATGGTTCACGTGATGGATATGTGGAGACACTGCGTGCGACATGACAGGTTCATAAGGGGGCTGCTGTGTCTGCTGAGCATCAGCACCCTCTACGTCGACAGAACGGTGATGGCGCAGAATGCATCGAGCGTTCGATCATTCGCCGGAGGGGTTTCTCCGATGTTCAAGTTCAGCGGCGGTAGTCTCTACACCGATAACCAGGGAACGCAGGGATTTCTCTACACACCGGGACAGAATTTCCAGTCGTACAACTTTCGCAACCCCACCACCGGACAGGCGTGGAGCGGAGCCACCATGACATTCGGACCCCAACTTTCTATTGGATTGATCCAGGGTGCGAACCAGGTTGGGAGTCCGACCGTCCTCCCTCCGCCGCCGCGCCAGACGGATGTATTGCCGCCGATTGAGTCAGGGCTGTTCGAACCATTTCCCTAACCTGCTCGTAAGCCAGTTCTCCCGTTTTCGTCCTACATTTCAATAGGCGTGCGGCGCGTTACTTCGGTTGCTGTGGCAGCGGTGATATGGTGTTGGACTCGCCTTCCTTGTCTGTCGATCCATAAGCTAATTGCCACGTCAAGCCCAAGACGAATTGGGATGTGACTTTGAGGATCTTGGGATCGATCGTATCGGCGGTGTCGGTGGGTTGATGGAAGTGGGGATGGACACCGCCGCTCACGATCGTGACGGTCGGGACACCGGCTTCTTTAAACGGAACATGGTCGCCGCCAGGGAAAAAACCGTAGAGATCCAGCTTCTCCTTCACGCCCGCAGACTGGCCTGCCTCTAATGCGATATCCTTCTCGATTCCGGTTACCCCGACGGTGAGCCGTCCATTGCCGACTCCGGCATGGTCGATGTTGATCATGGCTTTGGTGAGCCGGAGCGGCACGACCGGGTGTGAGGTATACAGGCGTGAGCCGAGCATGTCACGCTCTTCTCCGCTGAACGAGATGAAGAAGATGGTTTGAGAGGGACGCCTCTCAAGCTTGGCGAGCGCCCGTGCCACCTCCAAGATGACGGCCGTTCCAGAGGCATTGTCGTCGGCACCAGGGAAGAGGAGTCCGCCGGGGCGACCGAAGTGATCTCGATGGGCTCCGATAATCACCGTCTCCGGCCCTGTTCCGGGGATCATTCCCAGCACATTGATCAGCAGCCCGTTCTCGGTAATGGTTTTCCACTGCAGTGATGCGAACGAATCGGTCTTGGTTGCTTGTGACGAGGGTGTTTGGTTCAGACGTTCTTGAAGGATACGCAGGCGATCAGAACCAGTACCATCCGATTGCTGGAGAAGCATTTGTGCCATGGCGGTGCTGATCCAGGCGCCGGGAATCGCTTGATCCTGAGGCAGCTGCCCGTAGAAGGCGCTTGGACTCCCTGTGACGCCTCGACGGATTTCATAGGGATGGAGAAGGGGGCCTGTTGCCGTTAGATAGCCGATGGCTCCACGTTCTCGTGCCGACCGAACTTTGTCGGCATGGCTGACTGCGCGTGGGTAGTGTTCCGGCCTGCCTCGCAGAAACAATACAATGCAATTCGTCACGTCAACACCGGCGTAGTCATCGATGTGCTGATCCGCATCGACAATGCCATATCCGACGAAGACGATCGGGGCCTGGATTTCTGCGGAGGGCGAATCAAAAATGGGGAGATAATCCAAGCCAAGAGTCTTGGTGTCTAACCGATCTGTCGATCCAGCTCGTACGATTGGATCCGGTGCGAACACTGGAGTCGGAACTATGGTTGCTATGGCACCGGATGAAGCCCCGTCTTTTTCGGTGAAGGAAGGTACGACGAGCGATCCATTGTGTACCCGTGGGAATCGCAGGCCGGCTGACAAAAACTCTTGCGCCACCCACCGTGCAGATTCGAGATCGGCGTTCGTGCCGCTTTGCCGTCCGTTGAACGCGGGGCCGCTGAGTGTTCGGATGTCGGCCAACATTCGTTCTGAGGAGAGTGACTCTAGGGCAAGTTGGAAAGCTAGTTCCTGTGCTTGTGCGAGGGGGATCTGAGGCTGTAGTACGAGGCTCACAATCGCGCAGACCACTATTCGGGCGAGCAACCAACTCAAGCTGGGTATGATAGTGTTCATGCTGATATCTGGGCCACCGGAGCACCGGTGGAGTTCCGGTGGATCATACCATGTGAGGAAAGCTGGTTGCAGAGCCGCACAGAGCCCAGGTACTATCGGGTCAGCAGCTACGATGGCTGTCCATATCGTGCAATGGAGATTCAGGATGGCAGGGGGTGAACAGGGAAAAGGACTGTACGATCATTTGTATCGGCGGTTTTTTGAGCAGCGTCATACCCACGAGGGCTATTCCTTCCAGCAAGCTCCCGGCGGAAGTGCCGCGACACCGACAGTGACCTTCCGAGAGAAGCTGCGGTGGTGGACGTGGAATCGATGGAAGCGTCGGCGAACGATTCTGGCTGAGCGGGACCGGTTGCAGCGCGACATTCTTCAAATCAGGAAACCGGGGAGCCCTAAGTAGGGCAGGTTTGGTTGAGGGCAATGGCTATTCATGCGTCACCTATCGGACGAGAAGTGCTGGTGATGCTTGGGGTGTGGTTGATGGCCGGAACGGTTCTTCTGATGGGGGCTTCCCTAAGCTACGGCGTTCAACGTGAAACGCAGGAAGAAAAAGCCGCTAACCTGAAGCAACAAGCGAAGGGTGGGCTCTTTCAGCAGTGGCCGTTTGATCACGAGCCGGCCGGAGGGGTGCCGCATGGTTTTATCAGAGCTGTGTCCAGTGAGGAGTCGCTTGCCGAATGGGTGGTACAACCTCATCCCACGGCTCCCTCTCCACCCAATGCCGTGGCCGCCTCGTCGAATTGTCGGCAGCGCTGCTATCAGGTGTTGTTGGCCGAAGGGATGCAGTATGAATATCCGGATGTGAGTGTTCGGGTACATGCCACTCCGAGAACCGGTGGAGCAGGCGGAGTTGTGGTCGGGGCACGCGATGCAAAGAATTTCTATGGTGCGACCGTCGATCTTGCCACTCAACAAGTCCAATTCATTCGGCTTTCCAGTGGGGTCGCCACGATTCTCGGGCAAGCGACTGTGACTCTCAAGCCGGTTGATTGGCACACGATCAGAGTACAGCGCAATACGATCATCAGCAAAGACTTCATCGAGGTGTTTGTGGATGGCGCGCTCGTGCTGTCGATTGAGGACCAAGCGTTGGGATTGGGGCAGGTGGGTTTCGTGGTGTCAGATCGGTCTGCCATGCTTTTCGATAGCTTCCATGCGGTTCCGCTCTTTTCGCACCGGCCACTTTCTCCACCGCCAGCCTACTAATGTGAGTCTTGCGGTAATTGGAGCTGGTCTCAAACTTGCCTTTGTCTTTGCATCTGAGGTACGATTGCCGTGCCAGCTTGTGAAAGGCCTGCGCAAGCTTGGCGCAGAAAGTGATGAGGCCTGGATAGATGTTGTGTTGGGCCAGTCCGGGAATCTGATCGGAAGCCAGAGCTAAGCCGCCGTGGTGTTGACGTCTTCGGCCCATTCCTTCCTCGTTGCTTTCTCGAGTCCAAGACAACATCGTTGTGTCAAAGGAGGAGCCTGATGGGTGCGAAGATTTATGTCGGTGGATTGCCGTATTCGACGACCGAGCAACAGCTGAGTGACTTGTTTGCGGCGCATGGGTCCGTGGCCTCTGCCCGGATCATTACGGACAAGTTTACCGGGCAATCTCGCGGGTTTGGATTTGTGGAAATGTCGTCCGATGCTGAAGCGCAGGCGGCGGTTGCGGCGTTGAACGGTACCCAACTCGGTGGACGGACCTTGACAGTGAATGAAGCGCGTCCTCAAGAACCGCGTTCCGGTGGCGGAGGCCGGGGCGGATTTGGGGGCGGTCGCGGTTAATCCGAGATCTGTTGTGTCGCTGATGAGGGGCTGCCGGAATATCCGGCAGCCCTTTTTACTTTTGAGGACCACGGAGGGAGGATCTTGGTGCTGATCGAGTATTCGTTCCGGTGCATCAGGGGAGATCGTCATGCCACCATTTAAGCTCGAGGCCCCCTTCAAGCCCTGTGGAGATCAGCCTGCCGCCATCGAGAAGCTGACGACTGGAATCCACGCGGGAACGAAGCATCAGGTTTTGCTGGGAGTCACAGGATCGGGCAAGACATTTACGATGGCGAATCTTGTTGAACGCGTTCAGAAGCCGACGTTGGTGCTGGTGCACAACAAGACACTGGCCGGGCAGCTCTACCAGGAATTCAAACAGTTTTTCCCTCATAACGCCGTCGAGTATTTCGTGAGTTACTACGATTATTATCAGCCGGAAGCCTATATCCCGCAGAGCGATACCTACATTGCCAAGGACTCCTCGATTAACGACGCCATCGATCAGATGCGTCACTCGGCCACGACAGAGCTGTTGCAGCGAAACGATGTCCTGATCGTATCCTCCGTCTCCTGTATCTATGGGCTGGGGTCGCCGGAGGTCTATCATGACATGCTGATTTATCTGGAGGTAGGCCTTGAAACGAGGCGGGAAAAACTCTTGTCGAAGTTGGTGGAGATTCAATATGAGCGCAATGATGTAGATTTCCATCGTGGAACTTTTCGGGCACGTGGAGATGTGATTGAAGTCTTTCCCGCGTCGTCGGATGCGAAATCCGTGCGTATCGAACTCTTCGGCGATATGGTGGATGCGATCCATGAAATTGATCCGCTCACTGGGAAGTCTTTAGGAAAGCTGCCCAAGGTCGCGATCTATCCCAATACCCACTATCTCATCGCCCCCGATCGTTATGAGCGAGCCATTACCGGTATTGAGGAAGAGCTCGACGAACGCGTCGCCCATTTCAGGAAATCAGGACGATTGCTGGAGGCTCAACGGATTGAGCAACGCACAAAGTTTGACCTCGAGATGATTCGAGCCATGGGCTATTGCCACGGGATTGAAAACTATTCTCGGCATCTCAGCGGAAGAAACGCGGGCCAAGCGCCTCCTACGCTCTTGGATTACTTTCCGAAGGAGTTTTTGCTGATCGTCGATGAGTCTCACGCGACCATTCCTCAAGTCGGAGGCATGTATGAGGGAGATTTCTCACGTAAACGGACTCTTGTGGAATATGGATTCCGCCTGCCGTCGGCGGTTGATAATCGACCGTTGAAATTTGTGGAATTCGAACAGTGCCTCAATCAGGTGGTTTATGTATCGGCCACTCCTGGTACCTACGAACTCAAGCATGCGGGGAATGAAGTCGTGGAGCAGATCGTTCGTCCGACCGGACTGATGGATCCGCAGATTGAAGTCGTGCCGGCCAAAGGGCAAGTCGACCATCTCCTGGGGCAGGTCCGTGCGGAAGTGGCCAAGCGGGGAAGGGTGCTCGTCACAACCCTGACGAAGCGGATGGCGGAGGATCTGACGGAGTATTATCACGACTTGGGCATTAAGGTCCGCTACCTCCATTCCGATATCAAAACGCTTGAGCGGGCTGAAATTATCCGTGATCTCCGGTGTGGAACCTTTGATGTCTTGGTCGGAATCAATCTACTGCGCGAGGGGCTCGACCTTCCCGAAGTGAGCCTCGTCGCGATTCTGGATGCGGATAAGGAAGGCTATCTGCGCTCCTACCGTGCGTTGATTCAAACGGCCGGCCGGGCAGCGCGTAATCTCGAAGGACGGGTGATCTTTTACGGAGATGGGGTGACGGATTCGATGAAGCAGGCCATTGACGAAACGAATCGCCGTCGTGGGATTCAGGCCGAGTACAACCGAGTCCACGGCATTACGCCGGTCGGGATTACGAAAGGGATCCCGACTCTTGAGTATGCGGTGGCGGACCTTGATTATGTTCAATTACCTTTGGTGGCTGAATCCCATGAGGCGTATGGCAGTACAGAGTCAACCGATCGACTCATTCAACGACTGGAGATTGAAATGAAAGCGGCTGCGAAGGAGCTGGCATTCGAACGTGCGGCAGAGTTGCGGAATCAGATTCGGGCGTTAAGACTTCAGGCGTTACAGGTGAAGGATTAGACGTGCTTGTAGAGATAGATGCCGACAAACATTCCGAGAATGCTCAAGATGTTGATTTTGAGGCTGAGCCCCAATACAAGTTTGATCAACACAAGATCTATGGTCAGGGGTGGGTCAATGCCGGGCATAAAATGCGTTGAGAAAATGCTTTGGATCGTGCCATGAGGCGCCATCACATGGAGAATCTCGCCGAGGATCCCGCCCAGTAGACCTCCGATGATCACAAAAACGATTAAGACCCAGGGCGATTTTCGCACGCGGTTTCTCCTCGTTGACGGCTTCCCTGTAGGTGAGTCGTGGGGGCGAAGTACCTCACAAGGGCACCATATATGAAGGGTTTCCGCATGTCAATAAAACTACTGACTTCTGGTGATCTTGACTTGCTTTCCGTCGTCCTATAGACTGCCCGGTGCTCTTTCTCTAAGGTTTTTGAGGCGATCGGAGGTCTGGTGCAAGGCCTCGGTGGTCTCTGTTTGTGTGGCGGTACGGTGTCATGCTTGATGCGTTAAGCGAGAAGTTTGAAAGAGTTCTGAAAAAGCTCCGTGGGCAGGGTGTGCTCACCGAGCAGAATATTACTGAAGCGCTCAAGGAAGTGCGATTTGCCCTTCTCGAAGCGGACGTCAACTTTAAGATCGTCAAAGAGTTTACCGACCGTGTGCGCGAAAAGGCAATTGGACAGGAGGTTCTGGGGAGTCTGACTCCGGGGCATCAGGTTGTCAAGGTCGTCTGGGATGAGCTCCGGGCGATGATGGGGCAAGATCGAGTCGGTCTCGCTCTCAACTCCCAACCGCCGACGATCGTGATGATGGTTGGGCTGCAGGGGGCAGGAAAGACGACAGCCAGCGGAAAACTTGCGCGTCTCTTCAAGAATCAAGGGAAGCGAGTGCTGCTGGTGGCGGCTGATCCGCGTCGTCCTGCTGCCGGAGAACAGTTGAGCGCATTGGGGCGAGATCTTGGCGTCGAGGTGCATCGTGTCGATCAGACCCACGCGTCACAAACCGATGTGGTGCGGATTTGCAGTACCGGCGTAGACCGAGGCCGAGAGCAGGGCTTTGATCTCGTCATTCTGGATACCGGCGGTCGCTTGCATATCGACGACGAGTTGATGGGGGAATTGACTGCGGTGAAGGCAGCGGTCGCTCCGCATGAGGTGCTGTTAGTCGCCGATGCGATGACTGGACAGGACGCTGTCACCATGGCCGGACAGTTTGATCAACGGGTCGGCCTCACCGGCGTGATCTTGACCAAAGTCGAGGGGGATGCGCGCGGAGGGGCGGTCTTGTCGATTCGGGCTGCCACGGGAAAGCCAATCAAGTTCTTGGGGGTCGGAGAAAAACTCGATGCGCTCGAACCGTTTCATCCCGACCGGATGGCCTCCCGCATTCTTGGGATGGGCGATGTGTTGTCGCTCATTGAAAAGGCACAGGAAAGCATCACGCGGGAACAGGCGGAGGCAGCGCAGAAGCGGCTCACCAGCAATACCTTCACCTTGGAGGATTTTCGGACCCAGTTGGGACAGATGAGTCGTATGGGTTCCTTCGAGCAGATCTTGGGCATGCTGCCCGGCGGACAAAAGATCAAGCAGGCGATGGAGGGCGATAAGCCGGAGCGAGAGATCAGTCGTGTGGTTGCCGTGATCGATTCGATGACCGTAAAAGAACGCCGCGACCATACGATTATTAATGGAAGCCGAAAGAAACGGATTGCGCGGGGAAGTGGTACGACGGTGCAAGATGTGAATCGGCTGATCAAACAATTCCTGTCCGCAAAGAAGTTGGCAAAGGCAATGACCGGTGCGGGAGGGCGTCGGCAACTCGCCCAGCTCTTGCGTGCGCGGTAATCGATTTCAGATCATTCGAACTCGTGTATAAGGAGGAATCGTTGTGGCTGTACATTTGAGGCTCGCTCGCACAGGACGACATAAACGACCGATGTATCGGGTGGTGGCGGCAGACTCGCGGAAAGCACGCGACGGTCGCTTCATCGAGATTCTTGGAATTTTTGACCCGTTGAAAGAAGCTGGTCTGCCGGAGCTCAAGCAGGAGCGGGTGCTGACGTGGCTTCATCAAGGGGCCCAACCGACGGTGACCGTGCGGACCTTGTTGCGTCGAGCGGGGGTCTGGAAGCAATTTGAGGCGGAAAAATCAGCCCAGAAAAAAGCTTCGGTAAAAGCCTGACCTTGGCTTGGGATGGTGGATCAATCGGAAACCGTGACCGTGGGCCGGATTGAGCGGCCGTTTGGCGTGCGCGGAGAAGTCAAGGTTCGCTCTCTCTCCGATGTCCCAGGTCGGCTGGAGGGATTGACGCGCGTCAGCCTCCTGGCAACAAACGGACAGACGCTGGAGACGGGTGTCACTCATGTGAGACGGGCGGGGACGAGTTTTATTCTTGGGCTATCGGCGTTCACCACACCGGAGCAGGCTGGTCTTTGGCGGGGGGGATTGATTCGGACGGTTCGCGGGGTCGTACCTGAGCTCCCAGCCGGGCAGTACTATGAGTGTGATTTGGTGGGTCTTGCTGTCAAGACGGAGTCAGGGGAGCCTCTGGGTGCCGTGAAAGAGATTTGGGAGTTGCCGGGCAATTCTCTGGTCGTCGTTCGTGATGGAAGCAAAGAGGTCTTGATCCCTGCGGTAAAGGAGTTCGTCGTTGCCGTTGATCTGATCGCTCGAACCATGACGGTACGGTTGATCGACGGACTTGGTGACTAGCATGGTCCGCTTCGATGTTCTGACGCTCTTTCCGGATATGTTTGCACCGGTCTTGGCACAGAGCATACTCAAGCGCGGCCAGGAGAAAGGGCTGCTCGCGGTGCAGGTGCATAACCTGCGAGACTTTGCTGCGGATCGTCACAAGGTCGTCGATGATACCCCGTACGGAGGCGGCGCGGGGATGGTCATGAAAGCCGAACCAATTCTTCAGGCAGTGGCCGCCGTGCGAAGAGACGTTCAGTCGAAGGGCGAAGAGATTCGGTTACTGTTCCCGACTCCTCATGGGCGTCCGTTGACTCAGTCCTATGCCCAAGAGTTGTCGGCCGAGTCTCGCCGAATGGTCATTCTGTGTGGACACTATGAAGGTGTGGACGAGCGTGTTCGTCTCGCACTGGCGCCTGAAGAGATTTCACTGGGCGATTATGTGCTCACCGGAGGTGAACTGGCGGCGCTGGTTTTGATCGATGCCACGACAAGGCTCGTCCCTGGTGTGTTGGGCGACCCAAGTTCTGCCGTCGATGAGTCGTTTGCTGATTCGCTCTTAGAGTATCCGCAGTACACGAGGCCGGCGGAGGTCGAAGGCCTGTCGGTACCGGAGGTTTTGTTGTCGGGTCATCATGAGGCCATTCGCTTGTGGCGTCGAAAACAGGCCCTGCGCAGCACGTATCTCCGACGCCCCGATCTTCTTAGGGATCGGATGTTCACCAAAGAGGATCGGCAATTGTTGGATGAGTTGATGAATGAAGGCCTGTTGACGGCCCCGTTATTTATGTGAGGAGGAGGGTTGAAGACATGAATCAATTGGAACGAATTCAGCGATCAATGACGAAAAAAACAGTTCCGCACTTCGAGATCGGAGACACTGTGCGTGTCCATGTCAAAGTTGTGGAAGGAGAGAAAGAGCGTATTCAGGTGTATGAAGGGACGGTGATCGCCCGTAAGGGCAGCTTGAATACTGAAATGTTTACGGTCAGGAAACTTTCGTACGGCGTGGGGGTTGAGCGGATTTTTCCCGTACATTCTCCGATTGTGTCCAAGATCGATGTCATGCGCCAGGGGCGTGTGCGACGTGCCAAGCTGTACTATCTCCGCGGCAAGAAAGGGCGGTTTGCCAAAGTTGAGGAGCGGGAGTTTGTTGGCGAAAGCAAACCCTCGGTACAGCCTGCGGCAGCACCCGAAGAAGGCGCAGCCACGGCCTAGGCTGGCTGGTTCTGCACAGGCGTTCCATTATGGCTGGCCGAGTGCCAGAATTGTCGGTAGAGAGCAATTGATGGGGCCTACTGATGAGTTTGAACGAGCAGCCCGGCTCTGTGGATATCGCTGTATTGCTGGGATTGATGAAGTAGGGCGTGGTCCATTGGCCGGACCTGTCGTGGCTGCTGCGGTAATCCTTCCCGTACGGAGTCGGCTCGTCGGGGTGGACGATTCGAAGCAACTGTCAGAGCGTGAGCGCGAGCGATTCCACATCGCGATTTGTGAGCAAGCGGTGGGAGTGGGAATCGGGTGGGCCGACGTTGCAGAAATCGACCGGTTGAATATTCTTGAGGCAACCCGGCTTGCCATGCGGCGGGCTCTCAAGCAGTTGGTCCCGTCTCCCGATTATGTGCTCATCGATGCCGTGAGTTTGCCCGGTGTCAGCATTCCGGTACGGCCGATCATTAAAGGAGATTCCTTATCCCTCTCGATTGCCGCTGCCTCTATCGTGGCCAAGGTCACGAGAGATCGGCTGATGGTGCGCTATCATGATATGTTCCCGGAATACGGTTTCCTCTCGCATAAGGGGTATGGGACGGCGGAACATCTCGAACGGCTTGCGCACCACGGCCCCTGTGCCATCCATCGTCTAAGTTTCGCTCCAGTCAAACTTGCCATGAGCGCTAGGAAGATGGAGGAGGTTCATCTGACGAGCCCCACGTTATCCGAGGCCTGATCCCATGTACGCTGCAGATCCGCGTCACCAGTTCGGTCACGCCAGCGAGATGCGGGCAGAACAGTTCTTGATCGCCAAGGGCTATCGTATCCTTGATCGAAATGTGCGACTGTCTATCGGTGAATTGGACCTCGTGGCGGATGATCATGGTGTTGTCGTCTTTGTCGAGGTCAAAGGGAGGAGCACCGAGGCGTTTGGTGGTGCGTTATCGGCAGTGGATCGTCGCAAGCGGACAAAACTGTCGAAATTGGCCGCCCTGTATCTGGCGCAGCGGCACTGGTCTGACAAGCTCTGTCGATTCGATGTCGTCTTGGTTCAAGGGCAGCCATCGGCCCCTGAGCAGATTGAACACATCCCCAATGCGTTCGACATCACCGAGTCGTGACAGGTCTCATCTCTATCGAGAGAGGTCTTCGTGGACGCGATGATTCAGCTCATCCATGTCTCGAAATGGTACGACCGACGACCGGCATTGTCCGATGTCATGATCGAGATTGAAAAGGGGGAGTTTGTTCTGCTCATGGGCCCGAGTGGATCGGGAAAGTCGACGATCCTACGAATGCTGATTGGAGAGGAACGACCGGACGAAGGACAACTCTTTGTTCAAGGCAAGAATGTCACGAAGCTGAAACGGTCTGAAATTCCATACCTGCGACGGAAGGTGGGATCGGTGTTTCAAGACTTTCGGTTATTGCCCAAGAAATCGGTCTTCGACAATGTGGCACTGCCATTAATCGTGCAGGGTGTGTCGGAAAAAGATATTCGACGGAAAGTCACGGAGGCCTTGCGGGCGGTCGGCGTCGAGCATAAACGAGACCTGTCCCCCAGTAGTCTTTCCACGGGAGAGCAACAGCGAGTGTGCATTGCGCGAGCGATCGTGAATGGGCCGGTTATCCTGCTGGCAGATGAACCGACGGGCAATCTTGATTCGGAACTCACAGGTGAGATCATCGAGCTGTTCAAACTGATCAATGCCAGGGGGACCACGGTGGTCGTGGCGACGCATAATCATCATGTCAGGCATCAGGTCAATTGCCGAGTGATCAGCTTGATGCAGGGAGTCGTCCTTCCGGAACGGGCGATGCCCGAGCGGGTCGGCGTATGAGACGGTTCTTTTATCTTCTTCGTGAGGCTTGGGCCAACATGCGGACGAACCGCATGACAACGATCGTTGCGATCTTGACCACGGCATTCACGCTGACCTGTGTCGGAGTCTTTCTGCTCCTCTATGTGAACTTGCAGCACGCGGCGGGATGGCTTCAGGAAGACGTCAAGATTATGGTCTATTTGGAGGATCGGCTCTCTCGAGATGGGCGGTTGCAGTTGGAGTTGATGCTCAAGTCCGATCACATGGTTGCAGGCGTGCTCTATATATCAAAGGAGCAAGCGTTGACAGAGTTCCGCACTCAGTTCCCCGCCGATTCTCATCTGCTCGAAGGGCTTGGCGAAAATCCGCTTCCAGCCTCCTTCGTCGTGACGCTGGCCCCGAGCTTCCGTTCTCCTGAGGGCATGAAGGAGTGGGTTGAACAGGTGCAAACCATGGGAGGAGTGGAAAAGGTCGACTATAATCAACAATGGATCAGCCTGTTGGCCGAGTTTATCGGCTATATTGAGTTGGCCGCCATCGGCGTGGGGGTCCTCCTCTCTGCTGCTGCAGTGACGATCATCGGCAATACGATCAGGCTCACCTTGTTTGCGAGACGAGAAGAAATTGAAATTCTTCGCTCGATCGGGGCCACCGGGACTTTTATCCGTGTCCCGTATTTCCTGGAAGGGGCGGTGCTTGGAGCCTGTGGGAGCGCCGTATCCTTGGGAATCCTCAAGGTTGGGTTTGAATTATTTCGACAACAGGTGCAGTTTATCAGCCGTTTCAGCGAACTGAAGGGGCTGATTTCATTTTTTCCATTGTCTGTGTGTCTCGGACTGATTCTGGCTGGAATGGTGCTTGGTTTTACCGGCAGCGTGGTCTCACTTCTGCGTGTTGGGGATGGACGTGTATGAAATCCACTCTCTTGCTGCTGATGGGGCTACTCGTACTCGGAGGGTGGGCCATACCTGTTGAGGCGGCCACGGATCCCCTCGCCGAAAAAATTCAGCGCGAGCGAAAGCGTCTTGAGACACTGAAAGGCAAGATCGAAGAGAAACGGAAGCGAGCTGAAGCAGCCGAAAAAAAGAGGGAATCCGTTTTGCAGGGACTCCAATCCCTGGATGAACGATTGGTTCATCATCGACAAGATCATCACGACATCAATCGGAAATTGCGACAAAAGGATCATGAGCTGGAGGAAATTACAGAACAGTTGGTGGTGACGCGGACCAGTGTCCAGGCGCGACGGGAGGCCATCTTGGCCCGGCTTCGCGTGCAGTACATGGAAGGTCGGTTCGGGTACGTAAGGGCGCTCTTGACCGCTGATTCGTACGGGGACCTTCAACGCCGCGGGCAGTATCTCACTGCCGTCTCGCAAAAAGACTACGAACTGCTTCAAGGTTTTCGAACCGACATGGCGAGGATGGAGCAGGCCGAACGTCAGCGGGCCGATGCCCGAGATGGTCTGATGGCCTTCAAGCAGAACATCGAAAAGAAGCTGGCCGACATTCGAGTGCTTCAAAGAGAGAAAACCCTCTATCTGACAAAAATTACTCATCAGAAAGATGCCTATCATCGAGCGGTTGAGGAGCTGGAACGGTCGGCCTCGCGGGTGGATCACTTATTGCAAGATCTTGAATCGCGTCGACGGGCGGTGGCCATGCATCCGCCTACGACGGCCTCGCTTCCACGTGGCGTCCGAGGGGCGCTGCCGTGGCCGGCCGAAGGCCAGGTGGTGTCGTTCTTCGGGCGGCAGAAGCACCCCACCTTCGATACCTATGTCCAGCGAAAAGGAATTGAAATTCGTACGACCGAGGGAAGTCTGATTCATGCCGTGATGCCTGGGAGCGTTGTGTATGCGGACTGGTTGAAAGGGTACGGACTCGTTATAATCCTGGATCATGCCAACGGGTTCTTCTCGCTGTATGCCCATGCGTCCAAGATTCTGACTCAGGTTGGGGAGCAGGTAGTCGGGGGCCAGTCGATTGGGGAAACCGGAGACACGGGCATGACGGGAGAAAATACATTATACTTTGAGTTGCGTGAGGGAGCTGAGCCGGTCGATCCGCTCCACTGGCTGGCGAAGAGATAAGGGAAGTCCTGACCGCGTCTCTCGACCGCATGGTCCGACGACGCAAGAAAGAAGGGATGCAAAGATGATGGAACAGCAGCCGCGGCGGAAATCTTGGGTGGTCGGGCCGATGATTGCACTCGCCCTGCTCGGTGGCGTCATCATCGGAAAGGGCTGGGAGCGGACCGGACATGCCAGCGAAACCTATGAGGAACTCAAGACCTTCTCGGAAGTACTGAACCAGGTTCAGAAGCACTATGTCGACGAGACCAAGCCCAAAGATTTGATTCAAGGTGCGATTCGCGGGATGCTGTCGACGCTCGATCCGCACTCCGCCTACATGACGCCTGAGATGTACAAAGAGATGCAGGTTGAGACCAGAGGAGAATTTGGAGGAGTCGGGATCCAAATCGGTGTGAAGGATAATCGGTTGGCGGTGATTGCCCCGATTGAGGGCACACCCGCTCATCGCGCCGGTATCAAGGCAGGGGATTTCATCGTCAAGGTCAATGAGGATCCGACCAAAGACTTGACGTTGATGGATGCCGTGCAAAAGATGCGAGGCCCGAAGGGCAGCAAAGTCAACCTGACTATTCAACGAGAGGGTGCGTCAGACCCCTTGGTCTTTACCCTCGTTCGGGACACCATCAAAATTGAAAGTGTGAAGTCGAAGGTGATCGATAACCTGGGCTATGTTCGGCTTACGCAGTTCCAAGAAGCCACGGGGAGAGATCTGGCCAAAGCCATCAAACAATTTAAGGAACAGAAAGTCCACGGGGCGATCCTCGATCTGCGAAACAATCCTGGTGGATTGCTGACGGCGGCGGTTGATGTGTCCGAGCAATTCCTGCCGACTGGAAAGCTGGTGGTGTATACCAAGAGTCGAGAGGGGAAAAAGGACGAATGGTTCGCCAAGGCGAAAGATCAGTTGGAGGATCTGCCCGTCATTATTCTTGTGAACGAGGGGTCGGCCAGTGCGTCTGAAATCGTTGCGGGAGCCCTCCAAGATTGGGGCCGAGGCGTGGTGGTGGGGACGACCTCGTTCGGAAAGGGCTCGGTCCAGACGATCTTGGCCTTGGGAGATGGTTCGGGACTTCGCCTCACGACCGCAAAGTACTACACGCCGAAAGGTCGATCGATCCAGTCGACCGGGATTACGCCAGATATTGTGGTGAAACTGGCAGCGCCAGTGGTGGCTAAGGGGCCTGAAGGGAAGCCTGCAGAAAAGGACGCGGACGCGAAAGCCACCAAACCCCCGGTTGGGAAAGATACGACTTCACAAAATGGAAAGCCATCAGAGGATACGGGGTCGAAGAACGGGACCCCCCCCCCAGCGTTGCCCGAGGCGGGCGGGGAACTGTCGCTTGAGCAGGATGTGCAACTACAGAAGGCGGTGGAATTGCTGAAGAGCTGGAAAATTTTCAAGGAGCTCAAGCCTTCGTAGTAAGTAAATAAAAACCCCCCTCAACTTTTAGGAGGTTGAGGGGCACGTTACGTGAATCAATACTCTTTACGAGGCATTCATCTGCTAGGGCTGGCGATTTAGGATTTGTTGTTGGACCGCCTGTAACAGCTTCTCTTCTGACCCTGTGAAACTCGGGAGGGTCCGAAGTAAGTGAGATCGGATGAGTTGTTCGAGAGCTTCGGGCGTCCTGATGCCGAGGCGATGGTATAAGTAGGTGACGAGCGAGTCGGACAATCCAGGAAGGGTTGCCCAGTTTCTGACTTCCGGTGGAAGCGGGGTCTTCAGCTCTTCGTAGGCGCGGATCGTCCCAGTCTCAAGGAATTCGTCGATCTTTTTAGCCAAATCCGTGCCGATCCCGTCAATCTCTTCAAGCCCCTGGCGTTGTGCCACTCCTGCAACATCTTCCTCGAGCGCAAGCAACGCATCCGCTGCACGGCGGTAGGCCCGCACGCGATAGGGATTCGCCCGCTGAGCCGACAGCAGATCGGCCATCGAGCGAAAGAGAGCGGCGAGACGCTGATTGGACTCTTTCATGGATAGACTCTTGACGGGCTATTGTGCGGTTTCCGTTGATGCTCACGCAAGCCCCATTTGTTGACAAGGCGAATTCCCGTCCCATAGGATGACAGGCATGGAGAATGCCATTAAAATTCAGGTGAACGGCGACGTGCGCACCTGGCGTAGCGGGGCTACGGTCGCGGATTTATTGAAAGAGTTGGACATCAAGACTGAACGGGTAGCGGTGGAGCTGAATCTTGAAATTCTGGACCGTGCCATGTTCGATCAACGGTCGCTGAAGGATGGCGATCGGGTTGAGATTATGAGTTTTATCGGTGGCGGGTCATTCTAAGGGGATACTATGGCGGACGATCGGCTGATTATTGCAGGGCGCGAGTTCAAGTCACGATTGTGGGTCGGGACGGGTAAATATAAAGACTTTGCTGAGACGAAAAAGGCGATCGAAGTTTCCGGCGCCGATGTTGTGACGGTCGCGGTGCGTCGCGTCAATATCACCGATCGATCAAAAGAGAATCTGCTCGACTATATCGATCCAAAGAAATACACAATCTTGCCGAACACGGCCGGATGCTACACCGTAGAAGATGCAGTGAGATACTCGCGGTTGGCTCGTGCGGCCGGCGTTTCCGACCTTGTGAAGTTGGAAGTGCTTGGAGATGAGCGGACCTTGTTTCCCGATACGGCGGGTTTGATTGAAGCGGCCAAGATCCTCATCAAAGAGGGATTCATTGTATTGCCCTATACAAATGATGATCCGATTGTCGCGCAGAAACTCGTCGATGTGGGATGTCCGGCGGTTATGCCATTGGCGGCACCAATCGGGTCCGGGCTCGGGATCCGCAATCCCTACAATTTGAAAATCATCATGGAAATGATCAAGGTGCCGATCATCGTGGATGCAGGTGTTGGGACGGCATCCGACGCTGCGTTTGCAATGGAATTGGGAGCGGATGCGGTACTCATGAATACGGCTATTGCCGGTGCGAAGGATCCAATTTCGATGGCGCAAGCCATGAAGTATGCGGTTCATGCCGGTCGCCTTGCCTACAAGGCCGGACGGATTCCCAGAAAACTCTATGCGACGGCGAGTAGCCCGATCGAAGGAATGCTGTAAAAACAGGTAAGGGGTGAGGCGCGAGAGGTGAAAGGTAAAGGATCGGAAAAGGAAATTCTCGCCACCCCTGACACCTTACCATTTACCCCTCACCGCCTTCGAGCATGTCTCCGGTAAACTTTCGTCTGCTGCTCGTTACGGATCGTCATCAGACGTGTGGGCGCCCCCTCACTGAGCTTCTCCATCAAGCAATTGTTGCTGGGGTGTCGGCCATTCAACTGCGAGAGCGGGATGTGCCGACTGGTGAATTGCAGTCGCTGGCACAAGAGATCCATGCGCTGGCGGCACCACGCGCTGTTCCGTTGATCATCAACGATCGTATCGATCTCGTGTTGGCGTTGAACGTAGATGGTGTTCATCTTCGTTCCGACAGTCTGTCCGTATCGAGTGCCCGTCGGTTGCTGGGGCCTGATAGATTGATCGGGATTTCCACGCATTCCGTTGAAGAGGTTCGGCGAGCAAATCGGGATGGCGCCGACTACATCATCTTTGGTCCGATTTTTGACACTCCCTCGAAACGTTCGTTCGGTTCTCCGCTCGGACTCGATCTGCTTGCCGCTGTCTGTCGTGAATCGACGGCTCCAATTATTGCTATCGGTGGTATCACGCGAGACCGTGTGCACGACGTGCGTCGTGCTGGTGCTCATGGCGTTGCCGTGATCAGCGCGGTCCTGATGCAGGATGATGTTGGTGCGGCGGTTCGAGCATTCACTCACGCGTGGCAGACGTGACGTAAGGTGGCGGAGCGTGGGTCTGTCTTGTGTCGGATCGTCCGTTGGAGTTGACCACCCCTAGGTCGGGTGTTAGAATCCCTCACACCTAACGTACTCTCGCTTAGGCTCGATATTTTGAGCTGATCGTGTCGTCTCACTATGGCGGATAGCAAGAGTCAGCCAAACCGACTCCGGTCCCTCCGAGATTCTGTTAAGAAGATTACAAAGCGGTTGTCCGAGGGGGAGGGGGAGATGATTCACAAGAACGGTGAACAGGCTCGAGAGCTCGACAAACTTCGCGTCCAAATTCAGTCGATGGAAGAAGAGATCCGCCGGCTGTATCAATCTCGCTACCAACTTGATCAGGCAACCAAACAGAACGAAAAACTCGTTGCGACCCTCCAAGAGGCCAAAGCTCAGATCGAGGCCTTACGGGCTGAGGTAGAAAAGCTGACAGCACCTCCGTCGAGCTATGCCATCTTCTCCAGTCTGAACGAAGATGGAACGGGCAATGTCTATGTATCCGGACGAAAAATGAAGGTGAGCCTTCATCCATCGATCAAGCGGACTGAGTTGCGCAAGGGACGAGAAGTTGTCCTGAATGAAGCTCTCAACGTAATCGAGGTCAAGGGATTCGAAAGTCAAGGCGAGGTTGTTCGGCTCAAGGATCTGTTGGAAGGGGGCCGGGCCTTGGTCACGCTCCATTTTGACGAGGAGAAGGTGGCTGACCTCGGCGACCCCTTGTTGGCTGAACGGCTCAGCGTGGGAGATCACCTGCTCTACGATGCGCGTTCCGGCTATGTGATCGAAAAGCTCCCCAAGTCCGAAGCGGAAGAGCTGGTGTTGGAAGAAGTTCCGGATGTCGACTATGCGCACATCGGCGGTCTTCAGAAAGAGTTGGAACAGGTCCGCGATGCCGTCGAACTCCCGTTCCTGCATCCACAGGTCTTTGCGGAATACAAACTTAGTGCACCGAAGGGAGTGTTGCTCTATGGGCCTCCTGGCTGTGGGAAGACTCTGATCGCCAAAGCGGTGGCCAATTCGATCGCCAAGAAATTGGGTGATCGGTCAGGGAAAGAGATTCGGAGCTACTTCCTGCATGTCAAAGGTCCCGAACTGCTCAATAAATACGTGGGTGAGTCGGAGCGCCAGGTCCGCGAGGTGTTCAAAAAGGCCAAGGAGCGAGCCGAGGATGGACACCCCGTGATTGTCTTCTTTGATGAGATGGATGCGCTCTTTCGAACCCGTGGGACGGGCGTGTCCTCGGATATCGAATCAACGATCGTCCCTCAATTCCTCTCTGAGATCGACGGTGTGGAGCGGTTGCGCAATGTGATTGTCATTGGGGCCAGCAATCGGCAGGATCTCATCGATCCGGCCGTGCTGCGTGCCGGACGATTGGATGTCAAAGTGAAGGTGGGGCGTCCCGATGCGGACGCCGCACGGGACATTTTCTCCAAGTATCTCTCGGCGGAGCTTCCGTTCGCCGAGGAAGATGTTGCACGTCATGGAGGGGATCGGCACGCGCTTGTTGAACGCTTGACTACGATGACGGTTGAGGCGATGTATGCGGCCAGCGAAGAAAATAAATTCATCGAAGTGACCTACGCCAACGGCGAAAAGGAAGTGCTGTACTTCAAGGACTTTGCCAGCGGTGCGTTGATCGAAGGGATTGTGTCGCGGGCGAAAAAGTTCGCGGTAAAGCGGGTGATTGCCAACGAAGGGACCGGGTTGCGTTCGGATGATCTGATCCGGGCCATCCGTGAGGAGTTCAAAGAACACGAAGATCTTCCCAATACGACCAACCCGGACGATTGGGCCAAGGTCGCCGGCAAGAAGGGTGAGAAGATCATCCATCTTCGGACCATCAGCGGTGGACCGACGGAACATCGTCAGATTGAAACCATCAGTACCGGCCACTATCTCTAGTGACATGATGAAAGCACAGACTCCCACGAATGCCGCGCGGGTGATTGGTACGGAAACTGAATTCGGGATTGCGTCAAGGGATGCATCGGCGATGGACCCGGTTTCTGGATCCTTTGCCGTGATCGGGCACTATCCAAACCTGTCGGTTCCGACCGCACTCTGGGACTATGAAAACGAGAACCCCCTGGTCGATGCTCGCGGGTTTGAGGTCGACGGGGAGCGTGAGCGTCCCAATCCGGACTATAACCGGCAGCTGAACAAGGTGTTGGCGAACGGTGGGCGCCTCTATGTGGATGGGGCCCATCCAGAGTACTCCACTCCAGAGTGTTCGCATGCCAGAGAAATCGTGGCGTTCGAACGAGTGGGCGAGCGTATTCTGGCGTCATGCCTCCAGACCATGGCCCGCGTCAGGGGATTCGAGGTCTACACGCTCTATAAGAATAATTCCGACGGCAAAGGCAACAGCTACGGGTACCATGAGAACTACTTGGTGTCGAGGACTGTTCCGTTCGATCGGATTGCTCGCGTACTGACGCCTTTTCTCGTCACCAGACCGATCTTTGCCGGGGCGGGAAAAGTCGGCGCTGAAAATCAGACCACCCCAGCGGAGTATCAGATTTCACAGCGCGCGGACTTTTTTGAATGTCTCATGGACCTCAATACGATGGTCAAGCGCCCGATCATCAATACACGAGACGAACCGCATGCGGATGCGGCAAGGTTTCGGCGGCTGCATGTGATTGCAGGCGACGCCAATATGGCGGAGTTGTCGACCTATCTCAAGGTGGGGACGCTGGACATCGTCCTGCATCTGCTGGAATCCGGGGCCGACCTGCCGCAAGTTGAGCTTGAAGAGCCGGTTCGGGTGTTCAAACAAGTGTCCCGAGATCTCGAAGTCAAACAGACGGTAAAATTGGTAGGTGGAAGGCCCACTACGGCACTGGCTATCCAGCGGGCATATCTGAGTGCAGCCAAGACCTTTTACGCCTCTCAGCAGCATAGTGCGACCATGCAGGATATCCTGCTTCGTTGGGAAGATGTTCTGAATAAGTTGGAACGCGATCCCCGGTTGCTGGTCCAGTCATTGGATTGGGTGGCGAAGCGACACGTGATCGAGTCCTACATGGAGCGAAAAGGTTGTGGATGGGACGACCCGCGCGTGAAATTGATGGATCTTCAGTACCATGACGTCCGTCCTGAAAAAGGGATTTTTTACACGCTGGAGCGTAGTGAGCGCATTGAGCGGATCGTCGACGAGAAAGAAATCCAGCGTGCCGAGTTCCATCCTCCGACGGGCACGCGCGCCTATTTCCGCGGGCGTTGCGTCAGTCAGTTTGCGAAGTCGTTGTACGGCGCCAGTTGGACCTCGGTCTTATTCGATGCCGGTGATACCACGATCAAGAAAGTCCCCTTGATGGATCCCCATCGAGGGACACAAGCTCTGACCGGGGCACTGCTGGATTCTGCAGATTCGGTTGATGCGCTGCTCGAAAAGCTCAAGATGTGACGAATGGTGGTTGTAGTACGCTGCTAAAGCTGTTTCGATGTCGCTGCGATGCACAAGACGATTTAAGATAGCCAATCAATGAAGATCAATCACAGGATGGTCAAAAAGGCCATCCAGCAAGGCCGCAGTGAGCGAAGAGGCGAGGCGTACGCTTCTGGACGTGAGTCTCTGAGCGATGCGAGAACGAAGCTGGTGGACTTTTTCAACATCCTGTTAAGGCCACGATGAAGTTACCCCACCTCCCTGATCATGATGGTTCCAGTTTCGTGGAGTTCCTTTCTAGACATTATCCAGGCCTGACGCTTGGTGCGAATGGACTCGCGCCGAATTCCGATCCTGCGCGAACCTCCGGCGGAGTGACCGTTCCCTCCGCCACGACGGTGCTGGCGATCAAGTATCAGCAGGGGGTGATTATTGCCGGGGACCGCCGGGCCACCGAGGGGTTTCAGATTGCGGATCGTCGGATTGAGAAGGTCTTCAAGATTGATGAGTGGTCGGCTATGGCGATTGCCGGGGCAGCCGGTCCCTGTATCGAGATGGCCAAGCTCTTCCAGACTGAGCTGGAGCACTACGAAAAATTGGAAGGCATGCCGCTTTCGTGCGAAGGGAAGGCCAATAAGCTCGGCCAAATGGTGAAGGCGAATTTGCCCATGGTGTTTCAGGGGTTGGTCGTGATGCCGCTCTATGTCGGGTATGATCTGAAACGTGGTGAGGGGCGTATTTTTAAGTACGACATCACCGGCGGTCGATACGAAGAATCCGATTACCATGCCATCGGGTCTGGTGGCAAAGATGCGCGCAATACGATGCGGGAACATTTTCAACGAAATCTCTCCGAGGCGGAGGTGATCAAGCTCGCGGTGTTGGCCCTCTACAATGCGGCGGATGACGATGTGGGAACCGGCGGCCCCGATCTCGTGCGAGGGATTTATCCCACCGCGAAGCTGGTGACCGTTCAAGGCATCACGGATGTCTCGGAGGACACACTGCGGACGGTGTGTGACGCAGTCATGGCTGCTCGTCGTTCACGGGAGACCTAACCCATGCCGATGCCCTACTACGTATCCCCTGAACAGATGATGCAGGACAAGGCGGAATACGCCAGGAAGGGGATTGCCAAGGGCCGATCGATCATCTCGATGGAGTATGTGGAAGGGATTCTCTTGGCCGCCGATAATCCGAGCGCCTCACTTCATAAGGTTTCTGAGATCTACGATAATATCGCGTTTGCCGGTGCCGGCAAGTATAGCGAGTTCGAGAATCTTCGGAAGGCGGGGATTCGCCATGCCGACCTCAAGGGGTTCATGTATAGCCGGGAAGACGTCACCGGCCGGTCATTGGCGAACGGCTATTCGCAAAGTCTTGGGACGGTCTTCAGTCAGGAAATGAAACCGCTGGAGGTGGAGATTCTGGTCGTACAGACCGGCACGAACGGTCATCCGAATGAAATCTATCGAATTTCTTTCGACGGGAGTATCATTGACGAAAAGACCTTTGCTGTGATCGGGGGACGCGCAGAAGCGGTGCAAGGTTTCTTGAAGGAAAAATCTCCAAGCCAGCTCCCGACGCGCGATGACGCGTTGCGGTTGTGTGTGATGGCTCTCGATCAAACGGCCAGTCAAAAACTCCAGCCGGAGGGGTTGGAGGTCGCTGTGCTGGACCGTAGTCGGGCCGGCCGGAAGTTCCGTCGCTTGACGATCAGCGACATTCGACACGCGCTCTCTTCCTAACCTCTACCGTCTATAATGGCGTCCTTTGTTGAAGATCCCGGTCTGGGCGTATAATCTGAGTGTGGCTCGCGCATCATGACGGTGGGTCCCATGAAACAACGGATTTACGGCCTTGAGAACGAGTACGGCCTCATTTTTTCTCCCAATGGCAGGATCTATCTGCCGATGGAGAAAGTCCTGGGGTATATCTTCGAAGGGCTGATACCGAACAGCTGGCCGTCCAACGCCTTTTTAGTCAATGGGGCACGGTTCTATCAGGATACCGGTTGTCATCCGGAGTACTCAACTCCGGAGTGCGACAACATCCTGGATCTTGTCGTGCATGATAAGGCAGGAGAGCGACTGCTGGAAGCCTGTTTGCCTGCCGCAGAAGAGCGGCTGCGTGAGGAGGGATTGTCCGGAGAGATCTATATCTTCAAGAACAATACGGATTCGCTGGGTAATACGTACGGATGCCATGAAAACTTCTTGATGCGGCGGGACGTCGACTTTTGGAAAGTCACCGAACAGTTGATTCCTTTCTTTGTGACCAGGCAGATCTTCGGCGGGGCGGGGAAGGTCTTAAAAGTCTCGGGGAAGCCCCAGTATTTTATCTCCCAGCGCGCGCAACATATTCATGAAAAGACATCGTCGTCAACGACATCCTCCCGGAGCATCATCAATACCCGCGATGAACCGCATTCCGATGCGGAACGGTATCGCCGTCTGCATATCATCGTCGGAGATTCCAACATGTCCGAGTATGCAACCTACCTCAAGGTGGGAACCGCCACGCTGGTCCTGTCGATGATCGAAGAAGGCTATGCGGTGCATGGCATGGAACTGGAAGATGCGGTGAAGGCGATTCGGGAGGTCTCGCGAGATCCTACCCTGAAAAAGAAGGTGCGGCTTGATGATGGTCGTCAGATGACGGCCATTGAAATTCAGCGGGTTTATCTGAGCCGTGCCAGAGACTATCTGGCTCAAGAAACGCATGATCCCATTCTCGATGATGTCTGCGACAAGTGGGAAATGGTGCTGCGGCAGTTGGAAGAGGATCCGATGCAGCTGACGCATCAGATCGACTGGGTGACGAAGAAGCATCTGATCCAATCCTACGTCGACAAAAAGAATTGTGGGTGGGATGATCCAAGGGTGTTGTTGTTGGATTTACAGTACCATGATGTAAAACGGACCAGAGGGCTGTACTATCTGATGGAGTCTCGCGGGCTGGTCGAACGAGTCGTGGAAGAAGAGTCCGTTCAGCGGGCGATGTCGACCCCTCCGCAAACGACGAGGGCGAAGGTGCGAGGTGACTTTATTCGCTTTGCGCGGGCAAAGAATCGATCCTATACAGTTGATTGGACCTACCTGAAGTTGAATGGGTACTGGGAGGAGACGATCCTCTGCATGGACCCCTTTAGTCCAGCGAATAGACGAGTCGAAGAGTTGATTTCGCAAGTCTCCGGAGGGCGATTCTACCGATGACACCGTTGTACGATCTCTATCATCTTCGGCCGATCAGGCTGGTACCGTTCGTGTTTGTGGTTGCGCTCTTGACGAATTTTACCTTTGTTCTTTTACCCGGGGCCGTACTGGCCGTTCAGGGTGCCGAAAGTCGTTATATAGGGAAGCAGGGCCAGGTGTTGGTCGTGAAAGTGCCGTCGGAAGATGAATCGGCTACGGTACAGGGAACATTTCTTGGCCGCTCCATTCGCTTTTTCCCTGATCCGCGACTTGAGGAGCCAAAGGGGTTTGTGGGGTTGCTGGGGATTGACCTACAGGATGAGCCGGGAACCCACGACCTGATCGTGGAGCTGAAGCAGCGGGAGCAGAGTCGTACCATCAGTTACAGCGTGATGGTCGTTAAGGAAAAGTTCCATATCGAGCATTTGACGTTGCCCAAAGACAAGGTCGATTTAGATGAGAAAGCCGTAGCCAGATGGAAGGCGGAGCAGGAACAGATCAAAACGGGACTGGCCGTCGATTCGCAGGAGAGATTATGGCAGCCCGGTTTTGTGGAACCGGTGAACGGCAGGCGAACCGGGATCTTCGGCAGTGTCCGGATCATGAATGGCCAACCACGAAATCCGCATAACGGAGAAGATATCAGTGCGCCGCTCGGCACGCCCGTCGCCGCGACAAATGATGGGGTGGTGCGGATCACCGTCGATCATTTTTTCTCAGGGAAGGGTATCTTTCTCGACCATGGACTGGGATTCTACTCGATGTATTTCCACCTGTCTGAAGTCCTGGTCAAGGACGGGGAGGTTGTGAAGGCCGGGCAAATCGTGGGAAAAGTCGGGGCCACCGGTCGAGCGACCGGTCCCCATCTCCATTGGGGCGTGAAACTCAACGGTGCCCGCGTGAATCCCTACTCACTGCTTGATCTCCCCTTCAAAGGTTCCATGCAGTCTGCAATCCCAGCGCCTGTCTCTATCACGCAACCTGCATCCGGTATGGGCTCGCCGACTCCGTAACCCCCACCACTTTCTGTGTCTTTGGCTCAGGTGAATTCTAGTTGACCTGAGTCTCATCGCAAGCATACCCTTTGGAATATCTTTCACGATGAGTCATCCAACATGCGCACCTTCTTATTCCTGTGCTCGGCCGTCTCCCTTCTCATCTCCGCGCATAAGTTTTCATTGGCCGAGCCCAGCGGCCAGTACAAAAGCGCGTTATTCTTTCTCCTCATCGGCATCCAAATGCTGATCACCGGGGCACTCATCGGGGACCACCAAGACGAGCGAGATCTGAAGTCACAGCAGGAGAGTGAGGAGGAGAGTCGCAAGGAAGCTGGTGCGGGTGTCGTAACTGAATCAACGGAACAGAGAAAGGGGTCATGAAGGACTGTGACCATGTTCGGTCAATGGTTATTACTCAGAAGTTAGCAGCTTAGACAACACAAGCAGCCCTGTAACCCGCATGAATGCTAGGCATGCTGTTGTTCAAATTGCTGACTTCTGAGTAACTCGCGAAATGCCTTTCGAAATCTACCAGGGCAGGCAGAATCCAAGTACTTCTCAACGACTGCAGAAGGTGCAGCATCTTATGCAAAACAAGCCTATCTGAGCGGGAGTAGCCATCTTTTTCAAGGACCATATGCCATAGTTGAAACGCAGATACGGTGAGACCTGATTACTGACGTATCACGCATACAGGTTGATAGAGGAATTCGGACCATCACCGTACCAACCGAGTTGCTGCCCCAGCTCCCAAATCCAAGTCCATTACGGTATTCACCAATACCGAAGGTGCCGTAATGCCAGGACCAAAATAGATAGGCCACATATTATCGCAAGACCACAATTGTACTCTAGTGCGGAGGGGGGGCGTCACGGACCTATATTTGGCACGAAGGTCTTTAAATGTATATTTACATTCCATGCTGATAATTTTGACTGCGCTCTTCTACTGCATAACATTAGTTCCATCCATCCTGGACAAACCGTCACCGTCCCTCTGCTATTCCTCTGTCCCGACTGGCTCGAAGGTCGGATTCATCTGGAGATGTGTTTCATCTTCGTGAAGGTCGGATCATCGCTGAAGGTACGATCGAGTCGGTATTCCTTCCGAATCGTGAAGCTAACTCTCTAAACGAAGAATAAGGAATCAAATATCATCAACAGAGTTATACGTCCTGCCGCGATTCAGAGAATTCGATGTGATGGTCAGAGGGTTGGATACCGTTTCTTCGCAGCATGGTCTTGCCACGGGCCGTCTTGCTCGGACCAACTTGGCACCATGGAGTAAGTCTCATGTGACGGGACAGAGCTTCGGAAGGGAGCATCAATGATGAGCGGCGAGGACAACGCTAGCTAAGGAGCCAATTCCAGAATGTGGTGAGCCAACTGAGAATCATGCTGACCCACGAGTCGTCCGCCCCAGTGGGATCTGTATCCATTGCCTGTGATGGCATCGATGGTGCTGGCAATGACGGATTCGGCGTAGGAGCCACTGGCTCTGGCAGCTGCGCCACAATGGGTTTTTGCGACGGTGGTTCTGCAGGTGTGGGTGGTTCAGCGGCAATGGCCTGAGCGACGCTTGAATCTTCTTGATCCGGGCTCATCGGTGCGGCAGCCTGGGCATCTTCCAACTCCTCCTTATACCGTGCGGCGGTACTCTGTAAGGAGGCGCTCTGGTGCCGAAGGTCCGCGATCTTGCGTGCCAGGTGCCAGCTCTCGTTCATCAAGGCCGTCACTTGCCATTTGAGGGAGGTGAGCATCGCCTCCGCCCGCTGTCTCATGACCGGCAACTGTTCTTCTTCCTGTTGAAGCGCCCTACGCAGTTCAGCTGTCGTTGCATCTTCTTGCCGATTGGTGGCCTGCAGTTCAGCGATAAGTTGATCAAGTTCCTTTACCTCGATTCGAACCGGCTCAAGTGCTTCCGTGTATTCTTGGGTCTGGGCTTTGAGCCGTTCATAGGCACTCTGACTGGCACAGCCAGTCTCTATCCAAAGCATTCCCGCGAGCACGCATGCCGTGATCCGTTGAAGAGCGATAGTGGTAGGGTTTGTCATAAGCATCGCCTCGGGGGTTAAGTGCCATGAACGCATGTGTGTCTGGAGAAGTCATTGGGTCAATAAGAAGTTGAGCGTAGTGTCTCAAAAACCCATGAATGTCGCAACATACTTACGAAAGTTTACCTGGCCTGCCCCGAATGGCACTTACTTAACGGTTCCAGCGGTGATGTGACGCACAAAAGGCTGATTCCCGTGATACGGTAGGGTCCCACCCCCCATCTATCTTTCACCCGAGGAGTGAGCCTGAATGCATCCGAAG
>JAOUGT010000307.1 GCA_029865485.1 Nitrospira sp. | reverse complement strand
CATCGACGACTATCACCGAGGGCTGACGCCCTTGATTGTTCCTCTAACGTTGATGAAACACTATGTCCACGTATTCGACGTGAGCTACATCCGTGACCAGGTCTATCTCAATCCACATCCGAAGGAACTGATGTTACGAAATCACGTGTAGAAAGGGACACTCATGCCGCACGTTGTCATCGAAGCAGCCGGAGATCTTCAGGCGTTGTATCAGAATTTCACACCGATTCTTCAGCGGACTGGAGCCGAGATACTCAAGGTTCAAGAATTCTACCTGTCCAGAAGCGGCAAGGATGCTTTGCTTGAGTCTGTGGCGATCGAACAGGGCACGGCGAGCAATTTCTTTATCCAGCTCAAGTCGCACGAGAAAGCGATCACCGTCCGTTTGTTGCCGGCAACAGATCCTGAGAAAACCCCCGCGGTCAAGAAGCTGATGGCCCTCGTCGCGGGATTCATCCGGAAGGTGTACCCAGAGAGTTGCTATGGGAAAACTAATCTCCAGGAATACTTGGTCACAACAGACTTAGTGTGAGCGTGGTAAACACTTCCGCTTTGAGCTGGGGGAGCGCTCGTTCCTTGTCTGAGGGGGATGAGATCTCGGGCACATACGAGGCAGAGGAGAATCTATGAGATCACTGAAACTACGGTGGCTATGTGTCGCAAGCTTCATCATCAGCACTGCAGTTCTGTCCACCGCCTTCGCAGAAGAAGGCTCATTTGGCATGCCAAAAGGAACAGAGGGTACCAGGATTTTTAAAGCTACCGAGCACCCGTTCTACAGTGGAAAGTTCAGACTCACAGGTGCGGCCCCACTCTTGATCGGCAGCATGAGAGATCAATCCCCTTGGGACCATCTCGATTACGCCGGCAAGCATCTCACTCCGGTACAGGGCACGATTGAGATCGAGGTCAACGAGGTACTGAATAACGGGCGTGTGCTTGCGCAGTTCGCGGAAGAATCAGATCACTATCGGATCGTCTTTGACCGGTTCGCTGCGAAGCAGCCCTTCCATGATGGTGGAATTGCCACGAGAGTCTATGAGCACGGTGATTCGAACAACGGCGATCCGCTCTATCCCAAAACGTGGTTGTACTTGGCCGGTTGGGGAACCGCTACCGTCTTCAAGAACGATGAGGTGCTCTATCAGGACTATGACGCCCATTTTATGGTGATGGAACGCTCACGGGATCCTGACACCCACCAGGTCCAGTATCCCGTGAAACGCATGCTTCCGGGAGGTGAGACCGATCCAGCTGGAATGGAAATTGATCTGTGGGTTCGATCCAAAGAGCAGAATCCCAAGAACTTTCCACCCTATGAAACCTTTATCCATCTCTGTTGGGAAGAAGTCACGTGGCGCTGAGCGTTCACACACACGAGGCATCTCCTCTCAACCCATCGGTGTGGGTATGGTGCGTCTGTGTGCTCATTCTCCTACTCGGCCATGCGGCCTCCGCCGCATCGGAGGTTCAGGTCTGGAATTTTGACCAGGACAGCCCGAGCACGGCCCCAGCTGGTTTTCACATCGGGACCCTCTTCGATGGACGACCGGCCGGTGACTGGCAAGTGATCTCAAGCGACAAGGCCACCAGCCCACCGCATGTGTTGGCCCAACTTCACGGAAAGGGAGCTGAGCATGCGTACAAGCTGGTTCTCGTGCAAGGTACGGAGGCGGAAGATATCGAACTGAGCGTCATGCTTTTGCCCATCGCTGGAAAGGCTGATATGGGAGGCGGGCTCCTTTGGCGAGCGGCTGACGATCGCAACTACTACCTCGTACGAGCCAACCCATTGGAGCAGAACATCCGTGTCTATCGAGTGGTCAACGGTGTACGGCACATGATCCAAAACTTTGACCATGTGATCGACATTCGCCAGTGGCACCGTCTCCGTGTCCAGATGCGTGGGTGCGACGCTCGCGTATGGTTTGACGAGCAAGCCGTTTTTACACTCTGCGATCGAACCTTCGCCAAAGGGTATGTCGGGCTGTGGACTAAGTCCGATGCGATTACCTATTTTGATGATTTGCAGCTTCAGAAGACCCGTTGAGGTGTTTAGCAAAAGTATTGGTCTGTCATCATATAATTGCGCGGCTACGAAATGCTGTGCGTACTAGCTATAGGAGGCATAACTCATGAATGATGCAAGGAAGGGGGTTATCCTTGTCGGACACGGTGGCATCCCACGGGATTGCCCGCAGGACTTGGTGACGAGGCTCAAGCGATTGGAAGCGCAACGGCGTGCGGCCAAACAACCGCCGTCCGC